>JADGAW010000229.1 GCA_015231815.1 Nitrospinota bacterium | reverse complement strand
CGTGGCTCATCTCTCGCTCCTTTGACTCCTCTCTCTGGTCTGATATTTCCATGACCCTTACAAGGGTCTTTATAGCCTTTGCTTTAAGTGCATTAATTGGTGTCCCCTTAGGTATGCTTATGGGATTTTTCCCAAAAGTAGAGAGTGCTTTCAGGCTGCCGATAGATTTCAGCCGTTCAATTCCTGCAACGGCATTGTTTCCTTTGTTTATCTTACTTTTTGGAACAGGAGAAGAGCCTCGAATAGCTGCGGCAATTTATGGAGGAAGCTTAATCATACTGATGAATACAATGTCTGGGGTAAAACAGGCAAATATTGCTCGAATTAAAGCGGCAAAAGCATATGGTGCAAAGGGCTGGAATCTGTTTTATTACGTACTTATTCCAGAAGCTCTTCCTTCAATATTCACTGGCTTTAGACTCGGTGTCTCACTAGCTTTTGTAATTATCATTTTGGTTGAGATGTTTATTGGGACATCTTCTGGTCTTGGTCATAGAATTATTGATGCACAGATACTGTATAGGATACCAGAGGTGTACGCATCAATTGGTCTAACGGGGATATTCGGGTATTTATTAAACCTTATGTTTGCTTATATGGAAGGCAGGATCGTCCATTATTCTGGACGTTAGTCAAAACAAATTAATTACTGAATACAGCGGGCATCCCTTTGTGGGGAGGGGTCAGGAAAATATCCGTTACAAGTTCAAACTTTAGGATTCCTTGCTTATAAAGGTGTTTGTTTTCTGACAAAAGTTTATAAAAAGCACTATAGACCTCTCTTGCATATTCCATTGCTTTATTACCGTTAAATTGAACCGTATATGAAACCCATTCTTCACCTGTGCTACAACCTCCCGGCATATGTTCTTTGCCATTCCGCATAATCCCTAAAAATGTTATGCCCTCTTTTTCAAGAACTCCCATAAGGTCTGGATGCACATTTTTTTTTGGAAAACTTAGATGAATGTCGGTATGTTTCTCTTTTGAGAAGTCACCATTGAAGTGTGCAAATTTTTTCAGTGTATGCAAAAAGTTTTCAGAAGAATTAATTACCCCCTTAATGTCTTTACTTTCTAAATTTCCATCAAAATAATCCTGTTCAAGAACAATCTCTCTTTCAATAAGAAAGGGCAAACTGCAGTTGTTTTCAATTACATTTAGACCCTTTTGGTAGACATCCATACTGTTGTTTTTATCGTAGGAATAATAAGAATAAACATCCTGAGCAAATATAAACTCATGTTTACTGCTAATATTTACAGGCTTGTATCCTAAAGATAAAAATGCATCTTTTTGAACCTGATTCAAAAACGTATCAACGGCAACATGTACTTCATACTACTCGTATTTTTCATTCAAGAGAATAGAATCTTTCATTTTTTCTTGTTTATTGTTTGTAGGTAATTCGGCATTTTTTGCCGCAAGTTCTTTACATATGCAATAATCTTGCTACATATGTAAAATCCCCTCGCTGATTAAAAAACACGCAATTTTATCATATTTTTTGATGGTAGCATTTAAGGGGAAATTGGGGGAAATTGGGGGAAATTGGGGTCGGACAAACTGAATGTAAGCATAGGCCTAAGCATAGGCCACCGTTTCCCGACGTTATTGTAAACCGTTGAAACGGTTGGAATTTCGGAGAACCGCCCTCCTACGGTTAAAACCGTGGGCTATAAAAAGAGTTTTTGACTCCAGTATGAAGCTCGTTACGGTTTACTATGCCGTTACGTAAAGGAACTAACTCTCGTGAACGGTTACCTTTTTCTATATTAAGAAAATCAAGGGCAGTGTCCACTTTTCTCACATTTAGACAGCCTAGGTCTGACCACTATAACCAATTGATTTACTATGAATTTAGCTCCAAAAAGTGGGTGTTTTGGAGGCTTAAAGTGCTGTTTTTACCCTCAAAATGGGTGTTGTAAGGCTGTTGGTCTTCACGAAGAAGAAATTGACCGCCATTCTCAATGACTTTGCGATGTATGCCTCTAATCCCCAAGCCTTCTTTTACCTCCTCCAAATACAACTTTCCTCCAACGGCAATGCTTTCTGACCATTGTGGCTCACGCACGGAACAATCGGCTAACACTCTTTCAGCAATCTGTTTGCAGGTTATTTGCAGTGACTGTCGTCTGATACCCCGTATAAGTCTCTCAGGGATGCCTTGTCAATAAGGAGGTATCTTTGAGGAGGGGACTGTATCTCGTTGAAGCCGGAAGATGACCATTCAGAAGGGTGATTCACAACACCGGCACGTACCATGTTCAAGTCGATATATGCCATGCATTGAAGGAAATGGCTTCCGGTTTCAATTGCAGTGGCGTGATACCTGTCCTCCCAAAATGCGCCTTTCCGAGATTTCCTGCGGTTGTATTCCTGGGCAGTATTTCCAGCAATGAGTTGGATTGACTTGCTAATGGCATCACCGCCTGTATCACGAACCAACAGGTGTATATGGTTTGAGGTAACGCAATAATTAAGAATGCATAGACCAAATCGTTTCCTCGCTTCAAACAGCCACTTTTGCCAAGCGTTACGGTCGCGGATGAATTTAAGCAGGAACTCTTGCTTGTGGCATCGATGGGTGATGTGCCAGAGATGACCGGGAAGGAAGTATTTTCTTGCTCGGGGCATTTGAAAGGAGTCATAGTCAATAAATGTTCAATCATTCTATCTCGAGCCCTGAAGCAAAAACAAATATTGGGAGAATAATTGGCTGAATTCCTTAGAGGTGTGTTTTTACGGGCAAAATGGTGCCTTTAAGCTAATAAAACGAAGTTTTTTATGTACTTTCCAATGGAAATACAACAGTTTATGTTGGTCAGCCCCCTATGCATAAATTTGATTCTCGAGTGAAAGAATTTTGTGAACAGCTTGCATTAAGAAGGAATTCAGAAATTCACTCCGGCGAGTCACCATTTATTAGTATGGAAGTCATGGGATGGGAACGTAAATATTGGCATGCGATAGAAACAATACTCTCCATGCAATCAAAGGGCTTAGATCAATGGTTAGGGGTTCAAAACTCAAAAGCTCCAAAACAAATATTGGAAGATGCAGAAAATGCTGTGCAAATGGTTGTTCAGACAACAATCGTTCACAAAAAGGAAGACTTTAAGTTAGCAAACAAAAATAATAAGAAACGAGATGAACTTATTAAACAATCTGTCAATATCCGACCTTGGGAATACTTCAAAGAATTTAGCTATGGAATAGATGGTTTTGAACTAAATAAGTGCCCAGCATGTGAGGCTAATGGAATACTCGGTGGTGTTTTATGGAATGAAGAGGTTTCTGATGAGTTTGATGAAGATGACCCATTTACAGAATATGTGGAGAAAACATATTCTTCAGAAGAATTTATTTGTAAAACTTGTGACCTTCATTTGTCTCGGACCCGCGAATTAGCCGCCACAGACCTTCCAGATGAATTTTACGAAACCGAAGAAAGAGAAAGAGAGTTTGAACCAGACTATGGCAATGATTAGGGAGGAAAAGAATGAATTTAGAACTTAATCAGGAAACTATTGCATCAAGAATATTGTTTATTCGCGGAGAGAAAGTGATGCTCGATTTTGATCTTGCTATCTTGTATGGGACAGAAACCAGAACCTTAAAGCAAGCGGTTAAGAGAAACATTGATAGATTCCCGGATGATTTTATGTTTCTGCTTGAAGAGGCGGAAGTTGAGTTGATGGTATCATAAAATGTGATACCATCGAAATCGTCCCTTGGAGGAGCCAGACCTATGGTATTCACGGAACAGGGGGTTGCGATGTTATCAGGAATTCTTAAGACCAAAAGGGCTGTAGAAGTAAATATTGCCATCATGAGAACTTTTGTAAAAATGCGAAAGATCCTTTTAGGGAATGAAGAATTAGCAAAGAAGATTTCAGATTTGGAGTCGAAGTATGATGGACAATTTCAGGTTGTTTTCGATGCCCTGAAAT
>JADGAW010000228.1 GCA_015231815.1 Nitrospinota bacterium | reverse complement strand
TCCAGAACTCAATTCCTCAATGGCTTTGTTGGAGAAAAGACAAATCACCTTCAGCGAATTTATGGGAGGTTATGAACTTAAGGGAGAAAAACATAAAGGCTATGATGAGTTAAGAATGGCTGATAATATTTTTTCCCGATTTCAGTTCTTCGAACATCCCAGTGTTAAATATGATGCGATAAATAACTGTGTATATAATTTTTGTAAAGCACTTGAACCTTTTATCTCAAAGAATAGATCAGAGGCTGAGTTTGCTCATATTTCTGAAAAGTTTGAACAGATAAATATAAGAACTACATCAAAAAAATCTGATAAAAATATCAACTGTATGCTTGATGTTTTTAAGATTTGTAATGATTTCAAACAAATCCTGAAAAAAGTTGCCCAAAAGTTTTCCTTCATTGATGAGTATAGAAAAGCGGAAGCTTTATATCAGGAGTTCCTCGAACTTCAGAAAACGGTCATTGTATACAATATGGAGGAATTTGAGCGAGAAGAGAAAGAGATTGAAGCACTTCTTGATGAAGAAGAGTCTAAAAAGTTTGCTCGAATTGTTAAGGAAATGAAAGAGCATATTGATAAAAAAACACTTCCTTTTGACAAAATCGATGAAATATTTAATCAACTAAGAACAAAGGATTTTCATGTCTTTGTTGTAGAAAAAGAAGCTGATGACCTCTCAATTAAAATAACTCCACCGTTAATAGATAAGTATGGTGAAGCAAACCTAAGAAGAATTAATATTCTCATTTCTGAGATAGATTTTTGGTTTTTCGGAACGGAAAAGCTTGAAAAGTTTGAGAAACTGTCTGCCTACACCGATAAAATTCAGGCTTGTGAAGAGTTGGAAATGAAATCCCTTGTGCAGACAATTAAAATTCTTGACAAGGAAATTGAGTTTAAATTCAGGAAGAATTATGGCGAAATTACAAAAAGCCTTTCCGGAGTTATTGCGGGGGTTGAGAAATACCTTAGTGATGTAAAAGAAGTTGAAAGAATTGAAGAACGGTTGATGGAAAAAGGTGCCTGTAAGGGGTATAAAGAACGACTTGTTAATGCTAAAAAAAATGTTCTTATCTTGGGGTCGGATAATGCCGCTTTTAAAGCGGGGAACATCAATAAATTTCCCTTTATTTATGCCGGAATAATAGAAACCGACGCTTTAATCTATGAACTTGCCATGAGGTTGTACGTTGCTTATGATGCTGACAGGAGAAGCACAACAAATATTATGAATATATTGTCCTTATACTCTGAATATAATGATTTTCAAAGTTTGTGGCTTTCTTTGGCAACAATCATTAAGACGAAAATGGTTCCCAACTTTGGAACATTTGAGGATAAGATTAAACGCGTATCAAGAAACAAAAACGTTTTAATTAAATTAGCCCAAATGTTCAAGAGTGCGTCCAATAATCCTTTTGGGTAATTGTTCTCTTACCTTCAACGGTTAAATCCCTTAAAAGATACTAACTTCTCTAATCTGAAAGGGATTTTTGCACCTCCTTCTCACCAATAACCTTTTGAACTGTTTTTCAAGAGAAAACCGAAAAATTGAGATAGAATCTGATAATTGATGGGACAAGCTTTGAACTCATTCTCAGAAACGGCTTTGAGGCATCCGTTTCTTCCGAGGTCAACTGAACAGTACCCTCACCTCTTGGTGAAGTAGCTGTTCAGTTGAAAATCCGTTCAAAGCTTGTCCCGTCAATGGTTTTAAGAGTTAATTGGTTTTTATCTCTATTTCTCAGGAAAAACCTTAAGTTTGGAATGTTTCCGCTTAATGGTAAAATAGCCGACTTTTAATCATGAACTAACCTTAATAAAAGAGTCTATATGGAAAATATTAAAGAATTGGCAGAAGAATATAAATCAAAGGAACCTCAGGAAATAATCAAGCTTGCATTGGATAATTTTGGTGATAATATCGCCATCTCATTTAGTGGTGCAGAGGATGTTGTTTTAATTGATATGGCGGTGAAACTAAAAAAGGATGTTAGAGTTTTTTCACTGGACACAGGAAGGCTCCATCGAGAAACCTATAAGTTCCTTGATAACGTAAGAAAAAGATATGGCGTTAAAATTGAAATCCAGTTCCCGGAAAAAGAAGCTGTGGAAAAATTGGTAAACGAAAAAGGACTTTTTTCCTTTTATACAGATGATCACAAAGAATGTTGTGGTGTAAGAAAAGTTCAGCCATTAAGAAAAATCCTTTCAACTCTTGATGCATGGATTACCGGACAAAGAGTTGACCAGAGTCCATCGACAAGGGCAGATGTTCCTGTTATTGAAGATGATGGTTTCTTTGGTTCTCCAGAACATAAATTAACAAAGTTCAACCCTCTTTCTCATTGGACATCCAAGCATGTTTGGGACTATATTCGGGATAATGTCGTTCCTTACAATGAGCTGCATATGCATGGTTTTACCAGTATAGGGTGTGAACCTTGTACCCGTGAGATTCTTCCTGGACAGCATGAACGTGAAGGTCGTTGGTGGTGGGAAGATGCAACAAAGAAAGAATGTGGACTTCATGCCGGAAACTTTATTAAATCAAATATTTAAGGATTAAAAGGCTGTAACGATATTAGTTAGAGCCTTTAAATCTTCCTCCCTGTCTGAATTACCAAGGCACACGTAAGTCCTATAACAAACATGGTTGGAGGGTTATTATCATATAACCTTTCAATCATCTCAATGTAGTATCGAATCCTTCAACTGGTTAATGGTTCAATGTCACTCAATGTTTATGAGCGACTGTTCGATTTACCCGCAAGAAAATCAAGTAATAAAGAATTCCCTCGAATTGCCGATAAATCAGGTTTGAAGCTATCTTGTGTATTGTTATAATAACAGGATGTCATAAAAATGTCGTTTAGTGGCACAAGAATTGTAACAAAGTCAGGATTACAATTTCTAAATCAAAAAAACATGAAAATTGGTCAATTCGAATTAAGTAAAAATGAGGTTATTGCCATAGTGGTAGGACTTCTTCTTATTCTGGGTGGGGGAGGATATTGGTTTTACCTAAATTATTACCTTGCAGAAGATACACAGTCAGAGGACACACTAGGGGATCTCGAAGGAAATGAAGATTCAGAGGAATTATCGTTTGATGATTTAGTCGATGGTGAAGAAGGTGATGATGAATTATATGACGAAGAATTATATGACGAAGAATCTGATGATACGGACATGGCGGATAGTGAGGGAGGGGAAGAAGAGCTCTTTGGAGACGAAGAAACCGTTGATGAAGAATCCGGTAACGAAAATAAAGAGGAAGACGACCTTTTCGCAGATGAAAAAAGCGATGAAACTGTTAAAGATAATATATCAGAAGAATTAAAGGAAGAGACTTCTGTAGAGACTAAGGACGATACAGCTATGGAAGTAGCTCAGAAAGAAGAAAAGGTTATTGATAAGGAATTTATTGAAAAAAGTAAGGAAAAAGGAAATATTCTTGAGCTTGAAAAAAATCCCGAAAAACAAGTTCGAGTAGATCAAAAAGAATTAAAAGGAGAAAGTGTTAAGGAAATCCTTAAATCAGAAGAAGATGATGTAAGCAATAAAATCAAAGAAGAAAAACGTGAAGTACGGGAAGAAAAGGCAAAAGATGTTCCGATAATTCAGGATAAAAAGAAGGTTCTCCCTCCTGTTCGTAAAATAAAGGCTAAAATGAGGAGTTATACCGTTAAGGGGAACGAGTCCTTTGTGAATGTAATGCGTTCTCTTGGGTATCCTCATACCTTACAAAGCAAGCTGGAATTTCTTGCGAATAACCCGAATGCATTTTCAGGAATGTTTGAAAATGGTTATAGAGAACTCATTCTTCCAATGCATAAAGGTTTAACTCTAAAATTGCCTCGATTTCCTTTCAAAGGTAATGGAATGTACCGATGGGAAAAGGGAAAAGTTATTAGCTATGTAATTGAATTTTATGAATCCTATGATGAAGATTCAGCAGTAGAAAT
>JADGAW010000227.1 GCA_015231815.1 Nitrospinota bacterium | reverse complement strand
AAACCAATGACAAAAGAAGATCGAATTAAAAAACAACTCGCTAAAGTCAATAAAACCCTTTTTAAGGCAAATTTCCTGACGAATCAGGTTATGTCGGGGGAATATAGCAGTGCCTTTAAGGGACAGGGACTGGAATTCAATGAAGTACGAGAATATATGATTGGGGATGATGTTCGTACAATTGACTGGAATGTAACAGCCCGTACCGGAAAACCATACGTGAAATCATTTAACGAAGAACGGGAACTCTCCGTTATGGTAATGGTTGATGCCAGCCAATCAATGTTTTTTGGTTCAGGTGAAGAGGCTCGTTTGGAAAGAGCAGCAGCGATTTCAGCCTTTCTTTCATTCTCAGCAATAAAAAATAATGATAAGGTTGGGTTAATTATCTTTAATGAATCTGTTGAAAAGTATATTCCCTACAAAAAAGGAAAGTCACATATCTGGAACATTATTAACGAACTTGTTACCTTTCAACCTCAGGGGAAATCATCAAATTTAGAAGGGGCACTGGAGTTTTTGCTCAAGGTAATCAATCGAAAGACCATTGTTTTTATAATTTCGGACTTTTATTTAACAAATTATGAAAAATCGATAAAAGTTGCTTCTAAGCGCCATGATATTATTGCGATTCGCTTAAAGGAGCGTTTTGAAGAGGCTCTTCCTGATGTCGGACTCATTGAAATAACTGATTTTGAAAGTGGAGGAAAGTACATTCTTGATACAGGAAATACGAAGACGAGGGAAACCTTTATAAAAAATCTTGAAGAATATAAAAATGCTTTACAAGTTTTCCTGAAAAAAAACAAAATTGACTTGATTGAAATTGGAAATAACGATAATGTTTCCAAAGAGTTTTATGCTTTCTTTAAAAATCGAGAGAAGAAATTCCTTAAGTTTCATTAAGCTGAAAAGAATCTCATTATTTCAATTTAACTCTTGAATATTCTATGAAAGACTTTTAAGGGGGAGGGGGAAGAAAACCTAATATGAAGGAAAATCATGAGGGTGATCTCTCACTGAGCCACCCTCATGATGCTTTAAAGCAATTCTTTCTTTTTTAAGTTGTTCCATCGAGCTGCCAGACTTCTTAAGCTTCCTAAAACATCCTCTGTTACTTCAATGTTTTTGTTGTCAATTGTAAGCTTAATATGGTCTTTGGTATAAACTGTTTCCGGTGCATCCTCATAAACAAAACCACCTTCTACTTCTTTAAACTTAGGCTTTGCAGGTTTTTTTGGTTTTTCTGGTACTGGTTCATACACCTCAATATACATGACAGTTTTCTTATCAACTAAAACAGCATGAAAATAGTCAAGTTTATTCCTGCAAGGTTTATAGGATGCCATGTTTTGCAAAATATAAAATGAGCCACCTTCTTCATGCAATACACCATTATCAGTGTTGAAGAAAATATCTTTTTTCTTTTTTCCTCCCTTTGGTGCAAACAGATTTGCCCTGACACATTTTCCCTTAAACTCTTCTGGAGTATCCTTTAAATCCTTAAAAAAAACCTTTAAATCATCGTCTCCTTGATAAACTTTTTCAACCATATGATTCTCCTTGTCTATTTATAATGTTACCATTTCAAAAATCTTTACATTATTGCAGATTTGCAATATTTTCTCACAAAATCTTAGATAAAAGCTAATCAGTTTTATATTTTTTATAAAAGTTAATATTCAAAGTTACCTTGTTAACCTTATTGACTTAAGAAGATCTACCTAAACCCTCTCATTGACAGCTTTTTTGCCCGTTAAATTTTTAAAAGAACGTTCGTATTTTTTTTCAAATTTTTGAAACTATTAATTTATATTTCTTCACTATATATGGATAAATGAAAAAAATCTTCATTTTTTTTTAACATTACATCATCATATACCTTTATTGGATAAAAATATATGAGAAGAGTTCTCTTACTGTTTTTTGAGCCCCCTAATAGTTTTATCCTCTAAAAAAGAGTGATGACCCATACGGAACAAATGCCACCGATTTGTTTTCAAGCATTTTTTCTCCCATATATTTCTCAACAGAGGGAGTTTTATTCATATTCATAGCATTCACTGCTTTTTTTTCCAGACTGGTGAACAGTGAAACCTCTGCTCTTTTACTTTTTATCAGAGTTGAAAGAGCTGTTTGACCGTTAATTTCAAAGTTTTTCTTTAAATGAACAACAAGTTCCTGCTCATCATTATAGTTAAACCATTTTAGAAATGTATTGTTACCAACACCTTCGCTACATTCGGAAAGAATTAGCATTGAACCTCCTTCCTTAACAAGGTTTATACAGTTTTCAAAGGTTTTATGAGTTTGAATCATGTTAATGTCTTTAGGAAAACCACCACAGGAAACGATAACCGCATCAAACTTTTTCCTAACTTTTGTACTATAGTTTTTTCGTACAAATCCACAGCCCTTTTGAAATGCTTTTTGCCAGTCTCCTGCAACAGAGTAAATAATTTCCTTTTTTTCATTACAGACGGTATTCAATAAAAATGCCGGGTTAAGCTTTGAAACAACCTCTGTCATATGTTGATGCATCGGGTTTCCCGACAAAACCCCCGTAGCAGCCCTGCTGTTTTTCTTATGGCGATTTTTACATAAGGAAAGTTTATGGAGGTTAAGACAATTTTCATAGCTGGAAACTCCCGGAATTATTGCTTTTCTTCCTCCACCAAACCCGGCAAGGTAATGATAGGTTATGCTTCCGGTCAGAATAAGAAAATCAGTCTCTACTGCATATTTGTTTACCTTCAGTTCAGTACCGTCCTTAAGAGTAGATACTGTTTTTAGTGTTTGGCTGTCTTTTGCATTGTGTTGAATTACTTTGGAACCATTTGATAAGTGATATTGAAATGGTTTACTTACTTCTTCTAGCTCGAGACTGCTTATCTTACTTATTCCAAAGAGAGCGTTAATCTGTTCCTTGTTACAGGGAGGATGAATTCCCGATGCAATAAGGTAGGTTATGTTTTTAGGGATAATTTCTGCTGAATTAAATATTTTCATTAATTCAGGCAAGAAGATGTTGCTTCCCGTTATACGGGTTATATCTGAAAGAACAACAGTAATTCTTTCGGGACTTTTTTTTGCCAGAAGGTTGTTAAGGGTTTCTGATGCTATCGGGTTATTTAACGAATTGTTTACAATATCTTTTTCTGTTAAATTGGTCTGGACTTCTTGTGGCAGGAAAATTTCGTAGTTTTTTATATCTGAGAGGGGGATGCTTATGCTTTTTTTCCCATAGGGGAGCATGATACTCATATAATTATTTGGTTTATTACAGAGAAAAGCATGATTAAACAATCACAACATTACAGTTACAGTTTTCCTTAAGGTTTTCAACTGCCGACCCATAGAGAAACCGTGAAAAAGAGGATTTAACATTCATTCTACAAACAAAAAGGTTTTCAGGAGAATATTTGTTCGCCATTTCAAAAACCTTTTCGGTAAAGCTTCCATCGATTCGAACCTCTTGACATTCAATTCCTGCTTCCTTTGCTTTATTCTTTATCTCCTGAATATCTTCTTCAATTAAAAAACGACTATGTTGTGCCAAGGATTCTCTGATATGTTTGCTACTGGTCATTCCAAGGGGGCTGAGAGTCTTAAAACTCTCGGCAGTTTTGTTAATGCGTGAACTGTCATTTACTATCAGGATTATCAGGTTGTTTTTATTTGTCTGGCAACTCTCAATTGCTTTGTTAATGAGCTTATCGGAAAAACGGTCGGATGTAATGGCAATGAGGTTATTCGACATGGTTTATCTTAATTGTTTATGCAACCAACGATTTCTTGTACTGAAGAGATGTTAAGTTTCCGCATTTTTTCTTGCAAGTTTGTGATTATTTTATCAATTGAAAGCTCATAGACAAACAGGGTTGTTCCAATAGAAACAGCATTTGCCCCTGCCATAATAAATTCCAGAACATCCTCTTCATCTTTTATTCCCCCCATACCGAGAATATCGAAGCATTT
>JADGAW010000226.1 GCA_015231815.1 Nitrospinota bacterium | reverse complement strand
GGGGAAACGTTTCTATAATTGAATAAAAGTATTAACTAGGGTCAGGTACAAATTAAATGTTATACTCTTCTTTTTAATAACTTCTCATAAATATTGAATGGCTCGTCTTCCAAGAATATCACCCGTTGGTTTTCCTGTTCACTTAATTCAGCGAGGTAACAATCGGCATACCTGTTTTGGGGCATTGGAAGACTATAGTACCTACATTACTTTGCTGAAGGAGTATTCAATAAAATATGGAGTGGATATCCACGCTTGGGTGTTAATGACAAATCATGTCCATATTCTCTGTACTCCCCAACGGGAAGGCGCAGTAAGTCTCATGATGCAATCGGTTGGTCGTCGGTATGTGCAGTATTTTAACTATCAATATCAAAGAAGCGGGACGCTTTGGGAGGGGCGTTACAAATCCTGTTTGGTTCAGACAGAGAAATATTTGATTCAGGTTTACAGGTATATAGAATTAAATCCGGTAAGAGCAAAGATGGTGAAAGAACCGAGTGGGTATTTTTGGTCAAGCTACCAGATTAACGCACTCGGTAAGATTTCTGATTTGTGTACTCCACATCCCGAATATATGAGACTGGGAGTTACAGACGATGAGCGCATGAAGAATTATCGTACCTTATTCTCTCAGCATATGGAAGGTTATTTACTGGAAGAGATTAGGTCGGGGGCTAATAGGGGTATGGCTATTGGACATGATCTTTTCAAGGATGAGATTGAGGTATTGACTGGTAGAAGGCAGAAGCTGAAAAAAGTGGGGCGACCTACTGGGTGGCGTAAGAAAAGGGAAAATATTTAATTTGTACCTGACCCTAGTTATTCCTAGTTGTTCTTATTCGTGCATAAAGATTTCTTCTGCTTTTAGGAAAAAAGTATCTAAGAAGGGTCTTTCTAAACTTCCTTTTATTCCTATCGCCTGTTTTCCGTCAGATAGGACATTAATTGTCCCCTCATAGTTATCGTTAATCATATAGGTGGTGAGTTTTCCTAAATTCCCAGTTATGATTTCCGCCCCTTCATCGGTAAAAAACTGCACCAGTTCTGCTGAGGCATCAGAGGTATAAAATGCCTCAACCTTATTTTCCCCAACCTGATAGAGTGCCGTCTCGATGTTTTTCATAAAGGGAAGTCCCATGTAATCCTCTTTAACAAAACCTGCTGAATTCGGAACTTTATTAAGTTCAGGTAAAAACGTTTTTGTTTTGACTACAGTCTCACTCTTGAAGGTCTCAGAGAATACCTTTGCCGACTCCAATGACTTCTCCTCTTTAATATTAAAAAGGGCAAGCTTTATGTAATACTTTCCGCTTTGAATAAGGAAAAAACCTTGGGAGCCATATGCTATTTCACCAATACCTTCAATAAATTGAGCGTTTCCTTTTTCAGCAAGAATGGTGGATTTTGCATTGAGAGAATTGTTCATGTCAAATATTTCTGCAACAATTTCTCCCTTTCCTGTTTTTTCACTATACTCCGCAACATTAAGTGATTCAAAACCGTTGGAAATAAAAAACTCCGCATGACCATTTACATGTTCGTAAAGATTGTCCTTTAGGAAGAGTTGTGTTTTTTCCGGTTTGGTATAACCATCAATCTCCGGCAACGGGAGGGTTGCCTGTTTACCTTGCGACTGTAGAAGTAAAGGCTCTTCAGTATAGTTCATACCCGTAAAGTAAACCCAGAGGGCAATCAGCGGAAGGGGCAAAAGGATAAGAAACGTTCTGAAGGATTGTGTCATCGGAAAATAACCACCCTTAGGTGAGCACCATGTTGTAATGAGCTTTGCTTAAAAGGTGCCTGACCGGAAGTCCAAAAGGGCAACCCTTTTCACAGGAAGCAGTTTCACAGTCTTCACAGGTAGAAGCGTTTTTGGTCAATGCATTATATTTATTCATTGCAACATCTTCATGACCTTCGTAGTTTTCAAAATAGATGTTGTAACGAAGTATTTCAGCGATATTTACTCCTTCTCGACAGGAATCAAGACACTCTCCGCACCCAATTCGACATACTTTTTTATCAAAGGTTTTTGCGTAATAATCCAGAATATTTTGGTCATTGGAGCTTAATTGAGTTCCAGAGACTGCAACAAAATTTCTCAGTTGCTGAACATTCTTTATAGTAATAACCGCTCCACTGAGCAACTTATTTCCTGTTGCCCATCTTAGTGCTGCCTGTTCAAAGCTTTGTCCGTCCATTTTAAACTGGTCAAGTTTTGTGTGCTCGGCACCTGCCAAAGTTTTCATTGCAATAATTCCCATACCTTTGTCGTGGGCTTTTTTAATTTCTGGCATGAGGTTGGGAAACTTCATGAAATTGTAGGCAACCATCATGATATCAAAATGTCTGGTGTCTATCATTTTGGAAACACTGTTTTCCATATTGTGTGGACCATGAGAGCTAAAGGCAGTAAAACGAATTTTTCCCGCTTTTTTAAGTTTATTAAATGCCTCGGGAATATTGTGGTCGTCTATTCTCTTTTGGTCGTCTTTATTTTCTGCAATTGCATGAACAAAGAGAAAATCAATGTAGTCGGTTTTAAGTCTTTCTAAACTTCCGTCAACTGCTTTTATAATGTCCTGTACCGATGAGCCAACAGGAAGGTGTCCGGGATACGGCTCGAAGCTACAGATTTTTGAGGCAATAATGATTTTTGATCGGTCGGCTTTTCTTTTTTGCAAAAACTTTCCCAAATGAATTTCACTGGAGCCATAATCTGGTGCGGTATCGTAGTAATTAATTCCCATGTCAAAAGCCCGTTCGGCAAGGGATGGAGAGGGAAGCTTGCCACAACCAAAGGCAATATCAGACATTTTAAGCCCTGTTTTTCCCAAGGGGTTGTAACGAACAATTTGCTTGGTTTCAGCGGCTTCACCTTCAGAAACAGTATTGCCCGCAACACCGCCAAGAAAAGTTCCTCCAGTAATTGCTGCGGTTGATTTAAGAAAGTTCCTTCGATTCATCATAGTGCCTCCAGAATATAAGGTTTAAATGCTCAGCATACAGGTTTATATAAGCAGAAAATTCAAAAGTGCATGAACTCTTTACTTTTCTGCTCCAATAGTCTCCTGAGAAAATGATGCAACAAAATGTGAGATAATTGGTGCCTGAAAAAATTAAGAAAAACAAAAAAATGCAGAAAGTTTTAAATAATTTTTACAGAAGAGTTTAACAAAATGCATATTATAAATCGAAGAGAAATATTAACCCACCTCTATCATTATGAAAAAAAGATTAATTGAGTTATTGAAAGAAAGAGCGTATAAGAAAACGGATACACCGAGCTTTAAACTAACCTCTGGAAAAATGAGTTCCCATTATGTTAATTGCAAGATGGTAACCTACAACCCTGAAGGTCAATACCTGATTGGAAATATTATCCTGAACCACATTAAGGAAAAAGGACTTAAGGTTAAAGGGGCAGGGGGTTTAACTTTGGGAGCCGACCCCATTGCAACGGCAATTTCTTTTGCGTCGCATGGTTCTGAAAATCCCATTGAGGCATTTGTTATAAGAAAGGAAAAGAAAGGTTACGGTGCAGGAAACCAAATTGAGGGAGACATTCATGAAGGTGATTCAGTCATAATCCTTGATGATGTTCTTACAACGGGAAAATCAACCATTAAAGCCATTGATGTTGCGGAAGAAAACAAACTCAATATTCAACATGTTTTTGTTCTTGTTGACCGTGAGGAGGAGAACGGCTACGAAAATGTACGAGCAAGGGGTTACGATGTTACTCCGATTGTCAGGATTTCTGAGTTGCAGTAAATTGGGAAAGCTGCATCTCTGAGATTATCAATAACCCTGAAGTTATGAACAAAAAAAGGGTTTACATTGAACACCAATACAAGTTGATGGACTTACAGCGCAATCAATGGGTAGTCTTTTGGAGATTTTATTGAATCAAGGTGAAGGTCAACATCAAGTGTTTTCCAATAAAGGTGCTCTTTGCCTACCAGTTCAACATCATAAATATCG
>JADGAW010000225.1 GCA_015231815.1 Nitrospinota bacterium | reverse complement strand
TTTACAAACGAAGAGACGCTCCATTATCTCCATTGTAGACTTGCCCTCCTCAGCTAATAAGACGATCTGGGCCCTCCTGACCATGCCCTGAGGTGAAGACCTTTTGTCTATGATCTGGAGCAAGAAATCTTTCTCCTGCTCTGTGAGATTGATAATCGGAAGTGGTTTTGCCATTAATGAGGTCCCTTTCTTAAAAATAGTCACAGAAAGGGAAATGATACTATAAAAAGGCTATTTAGTCTACTAATATACGTTACGATACACTAGACCCTACTATTGGTTCAGAAATTAGAAAAACTCGACCTGTTGTAATTGTCAGCGATACCATGATGAACAAATTCCTCGATACAATTGTTGTTTGTCCGCTAACCACAAAACTTCATCCTCGCTGGAGAAGTCGTATTCAATTGTCCTGCTCTGGAGAAAATGCAGAAATTGCTGTTGATCAAATTCGTACAATTTCCAAGCTGCGTTTGATGAAGAAAATAGATAAACTTGATAACCAAATAGCTTCTGAACTTAGGAAAACTATTACCAGTATGTACGGAGAATAATGTTATGTAAAAGGGGCAAGCCTTTACTTATCTGCACGTTGTTTTGGCTTTTTTAAAGGTGTTGTTAAGCAGAGGCTTAACCACTTTTTCTTAAGTTGTTTTTTGAGGAATGGTAATAATAAATGTTGCTCCTTCTTCCGGTTTGCTTTCGCACCGGATTTCCCCCTGCAGGGTTTGGGTAACGATATTAAAGGTTATATGAAGTCCCAGTCCGGTGCCACCACCACTTCTGTTGGTTGTGAAGAAGGGATCGAATATCTTCGGTAAGGTCTTTGCCTCAATACCCCAGCCATTATCAGAAAAGGTTATTGTCACCCTGTCGTTCTTGGCTTTAATCACTTCAATATCTATTTTCCCGTTTTTTCTTTCCTTAAATCCATGAATTTTCGAGTTCATCGTCAGGTTGGTTATAACCTGAACCAACGACCCGGCGTAGGTGTCCATCTCGATATTCTCAGGACAGGAAATATCTACCTCAATATGCGGACTCTTCAGCTCCGGCATAAGACTTTTCATAATGTCCTCAAGATATAATTTAAGATCGAACTTTCTTCTTTTCTGAATGGTTTGATCAGCTGAAACAAGTTTAAAACTCTTAATGAGCTCACCGGTACGAATAAGATTATTGAGAATTAACTTTGCGGAACTTTGAGCGTTTTTAAAATACTCTACAAGGCTGGACTTTTTTATTGAATCGTTTTCAAAATCAGCAATAATTTTACTGGTAATATCATCGAAGTAAGAGGCTGAGGTAATACCAATTCCAATAGGAGTGTTAATCTCGTGGGCAACCCCTGCTACTAATTGCCCCAGAGACGCCATCTTTTCTGATTGAATCAGTTTTTTCTGACTTTCATGGAGGTCATCAAGAGCTGTTTTTAACTCCTCCGTTCGTTCTTCAACCCTGTGTTCCATGTTCGCATACAAGCGGGCATTTTCAAGGGAAGTAACTGCCTGAGCAGAAAGTAACTGGAGCATTTCGACTCTTTCCGGGGTAAAGGCTGCCGTGGCAAGATTGTTTTCCAAATAAAGAATTCCGACAAGCTTTGCCTGATGAAGAATAGGGATGGCTAGAATTGATTTCGGACGTACCCTGAGAATATATGGGTCAGAGTTAAAACGTTCATCCCTCATAGCATTATCAACCAAAAGGTTCTCGCTGGTTCGGTTGACATAATTAATCATCGAAAGGGGAAGGGGATAGCCGTTTTCCGTTGCCTCCAGTTCAAGGGCAATTGATTCCAGAACAATAGGTTCTTCCCTGTCAAAGTCAACATGACATTCAATGACG
The DNA here is from genome assembly GCA_015231815.1 of Nitrospinota bacterium. GTDB lineage: Bacteria > Nitrospinota_A > JADGAW01 > JADGAW01 > JADGAW01 > JADGAW01. The sequence goes on along the minus strand of JADGAW010000225.1, from coordinate 2,171 downwards.
AACTTTTCCCCATCCTTTAAAATGAGAACACCTTTTTGAGCTCCTGCATTTTGCGCCATGATGCTCACCATACTTTTCAGAAGATTTTCCAGACGAATTTCACTTGAAATTGTTTGGGAAGATTTCATGACTGTTGCCAAATCAAGAGTTCCCCCCGTTCCTGTTCCCAGCGTACTCGAAAAACTACTTGAGGTAAAGGTTGTGTTCAGGTTCATGGTTGTGCTGTGAGTCGCCTGTTCAGAAAAAAATGCAGGGTATTTTTCTTTTAATTGAGCAGTTTTTTCATAAGCTCCCCAACGATTGTAGCAATAGAGAGCATCATTAAAATAACTTTTCGCTGCCTTTTCACTCTTTTGTTCAATAAAAAACAGTGCGGTAAACTCGTTTGCAATTGCTTCATCACGAAGAAATTCATTCTCCTGAGCAGTCGTTATTGCTTGGTTGTATAGGCTCATTGCCTCAGAAACATTTCCTGAAATTCTTGCCATTTCCGCCTCAATTAAAAGCTGTAAATGAAGGCAGTTTTCAGGACAGTAGTTCGTCCACACCTTCATCTGCTTATATTTCTTAAGAAGACTTTTCCATTCTTTTGATTGATTCCTTCTGTTTTTTATTGATGCAGCAAGAGTAAGTGCTGAGAAAAAGAAAAACTCAACCTGATATGGCATTCCGGCAATACCGTTAAGGATTTTTTTTGAGTTGTCTATTGCAGAAAAACAGTTTGCCGCTTCTTCATAATCATTAAAGGTAAAATGAAGCTCCCCCTTACAAAGATAGTAAACCCCAAGACCTGTATAAAACTTTGTTTCCTTCATTCTTTTCAGGAAGGTATCAATATCCAGCTCTTTGTTACTTAAGGAAAAGCGGTCGTTACTCTGACCACAAAGGTTTTTTCTCATTTGGACGGCGATCATGGTATATGCCCAAGCATCTCTATAGTTTGTTTCCTCAATCATGGGGAGATACTTTTTGTAATTCTCCAACTCCTCCAAAAGAGAATTGTCGGGATTCCAAATTGGTGCGTGATGACAGGAATATGCCATGTAAAGCAGGTCTCCACCCTGATATCCGGCTTTCATTGCCTCCTTGAAACCATCAGTTAATGTTTTTCGGTGGTTGTGAAAATGATGGATGAAAAAGTAATGACAACTTATTGTTCTACATTTATATTCCAGATCCTGGAGCTGTTCATTAACGGCAATGCCGAGTTTTCCATATTCGTATCCTCTGGTTAAATCACCAAGAACTGCTGTCAGAATAAATCCATATCCGGTATAGGATGCTGCTGATTCAGGTGAATTTCCATATCGAAGAGAAAGGTTTACCTGTTTAATAACGCTAATAACCAGTAAATTGTCGTTTCCAAGAAAATAAGCAGGAGCAGAAAGATCCATGAGGATTTTCATCTGTAATTTTATGTTGGGGTCGGACATCTGGGGTTCATGTACCAAATCCGATATAATTCTGCCCCTCATTCGCCATTTTACGAGCAGTGCTTCCATTAAGACAGCAAGAAGGTTTGGTTGTGGTGAAACTCTTACTCCTAGTTCAGCCAAGCCGGCAATTCCTACTTCTATCGATTCTTCTAACCTTCCTGCAGTGGAATATTGCAGTGCCTTCATTTGCAAAATCCCTGCTTTTTCGTAGGCAGTTTTCGAATAGGACAGAAGCTCATTGATATATTTTTCTGCCTCTTCAAAATTTCCGCACAGGTATGAGCATTCTGCATACTCTCTGAATATGTCAAAGGTAAATCGATAGCATATTTTCCATGACTCTTCGGGTAAAAGTTCCTTTCCTTTTTTTAAATATTCTAAGGCTGGCTTGTAGGCAGTTGATTCCTTGGCTTTCTTAGCAGACTGGAGATTCATGCGTGCCAGTTTTTCTTTTTCATCATTCTCCTCAATTAATGTTCTTCCTTCGTTAAACTGTCGGGTAATTTCGATGATTTTTTCCTGTTTTTCCTCTTCTGAAAGACTTTTGAGCATTAACCGGCCAATTCTCAGATGGACTTCTTTCTTTTTGTCTTCATCAATAAGGGCATAAGCTGCCTGTTGAACCCGGTCATGTTGAAATTTACAGACAACATCGGAAGCAGATAATCCATCCTCCTGATGTTCCTGTATGGATTCTTTATCTCTGACATAAAGTCGGAACTGGCTGTTCTGGGG
>JADGAW010000224.1 GCA_015231815.1 Nitrospinota bacterium | reverse complement strand
AGGGTGAGGGTCATGGATGACCCGAATCAAACTTCCCTCTGCTTTTGCTCAAAGTAACGTTTACTTTGAAAATATCTTTTCTATTGGTTTGAAAACTCGCAAAGGCTGCTCAAACAGTACAAACCAAATACATAGAAGCAGGGTTAATAAAAAACGTCGCAAGAAAAAGAAGGAAGGAATAGGAATAGGAATAGGAATAGGAATAGGAATAGGAATAGTAATAGGAAATTAATATAATTTACTCATAAAATTGTAATTTACAGGGACAACTAAATATTTGCCATAAAAGGTAATTATTGTATAATTCTCTGCTCACATTTACCATTTTTAACCCTTATTTAGGAGATTTACCATGGCTCAAATTACTTTAAAAGGAAACGCTATTAACACCTGTGGAAGCTTACCGGCAAATGGTTCAACAGCTCCGGCTTTTGAATTGGTAAAAACCGACCTCTCAGAAGCTACAGCAGAAAGCTACGCAGGAAAAAGAAAAGTATTAAATATCTTCCCAAGCTTAGACACTCCTGTTTGTGCTCTTTCTGTTATCAGATTTAACAAAGAAGCAGCAAGTCTTGCTAATACAGCAGTATTGAATATCTCAGCAGATCTTCCCTTTGCTTTAAAAAGATTTTGTGGCGCAGAAGGTATTGAAAATGCCGAAGCTCTTTCATCCTTCAGAAGTTCTTTTGGCAAGGATTATGGCGTGGAAATTATTGATGGTCCCCTCAAAGGCGTTTGTTCAAGAGCAGTGGTAATTCTTGACGAAAACAACAGCGTTATTTACTCAGAGCAAGTTCCTGAAATTACCCAGGAGCCTAACTATGATGCAGCCTTAGCAGCACTTTCTTAAGTTTTTCAATCAGCCGTCGTTCAATGCGGCGGCTGTTTTTTTCCCTCCCCCCTCGTTTACACTTCTACCGTTTTACCCTTCTACTCTCCACCCTTCTAGCCTTACGGCGCAAGCTTTACAAAATTATTAGCTAAGGAAAGAGAAAGAATTTCATCAATACGCTTTACCTCTTCATTTTGATTAAATCGTTTTGCCACATCCCGATATTTGGTAAGAAGCTCGTAGATATTACTTTCATCCTTACCCTTAAGGTCTTGTACCGTTACAATGGAACTTCCGGAAATCCTGCCAGCTATTTCTTCCCGAAATAATCCCATAGCCGGATGAAGCATTACGTAAATTGCCCCACCTGTCATGCCACCACAAATCCACTGTCCGGGATCGCCAAGAACAATTACCCTCCCTCCGGTCATATACTCAAAGGCAAAACCTTTGAGGTTTGCGTAGTCGAGTCCGTGACCCAAAGGGTTCACCAAACGCTTCATAGGAGCAGAGAAAACAATGTCAGCCCCCGACATCCGAATGCACGCCCGGGAATCAGCATCACCCTGAACCACAAAAAATCCCTTTTGTGCTCCGTAGGCAAAACATTTCCCAACAGAGCCGCCAATACGAAATCCATAAGAATTCAATCCCTTAAGTACATAAACATCACCGCCATTGGCAGACTTGCAGGCACCGTCCTGTGAAGCACCCTCGATAATTGTGTTAATTCCCTCTGAGTGATAGGAGGCAAAACCACCGCCACCAACAACACCACCTTTGAAATAAAGGGTGCAGGTGAGGTTTTTGCTCACTTTTCCCCTATGCTGCTCCCTGTTAATAAAACCGGCAAGGTCGGTAACAATTTCCCGGTCGGAGCTGTAACACTTGTTTTCCTCAAAAACAATATTGGTTTTTCCCGCTAAAAGGTGAGGTTCGAACAGCTCAGTAATATCCCTTGTTAACTGGTTTTGTGGTCTTCTCAGCTTCACCGCCTTCGTCTCTATTTGTCTTCTAATCGATTTTTCCTTTTCCCGAACAGTCTTGATATTACCAACAATATCCAGCTCCTCCATTTTTGCAAATTGTTGGATTAAATCTGCTCTGCCAACAATGTCCTGAAGCTTTTTTATGCCCCGTTCCGCACAAAGCCGCTTTAACTCGTCGCCCATTTCGGAAAAAAGACGGGTGAGGTTTTCAATTCCCTGCTTTTCTACTAAAGGTCTGAAGTTTTTAATGCCCGCCTTTTTTGCCGCCTCTGCTGTAGTAATTTGGGTAGCAATTCCCACATGACAGGTATTCAGGTGACATCCCCGGCAGGAAGTACAGCCCAGAGCCATCATGGGCAGAGTTCCAAAACCAACCCGGTTTGCTCCCATGGCGATCATTTTCAAAACATCCTCTGCTCTTCTCATTCCGCCGTCACACCAGATTTCAACTTTATTTCTCAAGCCCTCGGCACTCAGAACACGATGAGCATGATACACGCCAACCTCAGCAGGAAGTCCGACATATTTTATGGCGTGAAGTCTTGCAGCTCCGGTTCCACCATCAAAGCCGGAAACATTAATAACGTCCGCCCCGGCCTTTGCAATTGCCAGCGCAATTGTTCCGATACCTTTTACAATCGGAACCTTCACAATAACCTTTGCATCGTGGTTGGCGGTTTTTAGCTCCGAAACCACCTGTGCAAGATCCTCAATGGAATAAATATCGTGATTGTTTGAGGGTGAAATCAGGGTAATTCCCGTCGTTGTATGACGAGCCGCAGCGATTTTTTTGGTAACCTTTCCCGCCGGCAGCATTCCTCCTTCACCGGGTTTTGCCCCCTGTCCGATTTTAATCTCAATATATTTTGATGAATTCAGCAGGTCGATGTTTATGCCAAACCGACCAGATGCCAACTGCTGACTTCGACAATGATAATATTTGCCAACCAAATGTTTTGGTTCTCCTCCCTCACCGTTCAAAGCAATCATGTTCAGGCCATTGGCAGCCTTAAGGTAGGCTGTGAAGGCCTCCTCGCTGGTGGAACCGTAGGACATTGCACTGATGAGAAAAGGAAGTTTTTCATTTTCCACGCTGATATCAACATCCTGCCAATCAATATGCTTTTTGGTGGCTGGCTTAATGGTAAAGCAGTGTCGAATGGAAAGAGGAGATTTTTCCTCAAGTTCACGAATAGAATTTTCCACCTCATTAAAGCTGACTTTTCCGGTTGAGGCATCGCCAATTTTCTTCCAAATACGAGAGTTAATTTGGCTTTCCAATGATATTTTTCCTTTGAGACCGCTTTTTCTATTCCTGATTCCTGCCTCAATTTTAGGTATTGTCAAACCCTTGTTTTTACCGCCACAATAATTGGCAACACCAAACATTTCAGCAAGAGGGGTGGAAAGTCCAATGGGAGAGAAATATCGACCATATCCCCGAAGTTCATAGGTTCCCATAGTGGAAATGACTTTTTCAATACCGATGGAAAGACCGTTTATAAGGGTTTGAAGTCTTTTTTCTGCATCCTCTTTTGTTGTAGCATTCTCCAGTGCTGTTTCCAAGAGAAGGGTTGGCGACACCGCATTTGCACCAAAGCCAAGAACAACAATAATATCGTGAAGATTTCTAATTGCCTTACTTTTTACAACAATTGAAACGCTTCTTCGTTTGCTGATATTTGTTCCCCGTCTTTTGGTATTTTGCAGTTCATTATCAACATATGCGGTGACTAAAACCGGATCAATCGGATAATAACCATTTTCGGTACCTTTGGCATCGTCAAGAATGATAAGTTCTTTCCCGTTTCGTACCGCCTGAATTGCTTCCTGAGCTATACTTTTGAGTTTTTTCTCAAGATTTTCCTTTTCCCTGAAGACAGTATCGATGATTTTATAGCCATGGAACAGGTTCTTTTGGGAAATCAAGGATGTCCAACAAATACACCGGGTATTCAGAGCTATATTGTTGAGAGCGGCATCGTCCATTAAATCGTTTTTCTCCATATGCAGCACGAAGGGAACCTTTATTTCAATCTTGGTATCAACCTGACTTGCAAACAAGTCCGGTCTTGAACCCAAAATTACTCTGGTTGAGAAATGCTCCTTTTCCCGTTCGCGGTCAACCGCAGGATTGGTAACAACAGCAACATTTTCCTTAAAATATTCCGCAACATTTTGAAAGGTTGGCGACAAAGCTGCAAGAGGACCACCATGACCAAGGGAACCAACTATTTCCTTACCC
>JADGAW010000223.1 GCA_015231815.1 Nitrospinota bacterium | reverse complement strand
TTTTCGTGGAGCGTTTGAAGATGCAGCAACCGGAATTGCATTAACAGACATTTCCGGCAAGATTTTTATGGTTAACAGCTCACTCAGCAAGATGCTGGGATACTCTGAAAATGAACTCATCTCAAAATCCTTTCAGGAAATATCAGCTTCAAAAGATATAGATAAAAGCGTTGAATATAAAAAGAAGGCAGAGAAGGGAGAAATAAATTCATTCCGAATAGAAAAGAACTATATTCATAAAGACGGTTCAACCATTTATACTCTTTTACAGGCTTCACTTATCAGAGACAACAAAGGCTTCCCCCTTTATTATGTCACCCAAATAATTGACTTAACAGAGAGAAAAACCCTTGAGGATGAGCTGGAAAACATAGCACGTTTTCCCAAGGAAAACCCGTCTCCTGTTATGCGGGTTTCCACTCACGGTGTAATTCTCTATGCAAATCAGCCGAGTTCAATCATTCTTGGGAAATGGGACAGAACAATTGGAAGTTATGTCGCTGAGGATTGGACTGCCACTATCAAGGATGTTTACCGTGATGGTGTTCCCTATAGAATAGATAAGGAATTCAATGACAGAATATTCACCCTCTCCTTTGTTCCTGTTCCCGGACAGCATTATGTAAACATCTACGCTATGGATATTACCGAGCGAAAACAAGCAGAGGAAAAATATCTTGACCTCTACAACAATGCACCAGATATGTATTTTTCAGTAGATGCAAAGGACGGCTTGGTTACTGAATGTAACATTACAATGCTTGAGAAAACAGGTTATACCAAAAAAGAAATCATTGGTATGCATATAAATGAGTTGTATGCTTCCGAAGATAGAGAACTTTCTGAAAAGGTGTTTAAGAAATTCCTCAAAAAAGGACTCATTAAGAACTGCGAGATGCGGGTCAGGAATAAGGACGGAAGCTTGATGTACGTTTCTCTTGACGCTTCAGCAGTCAGGGACAAAAAGGGAAATATTCTTCGCTCCCGCTCATCCTGGAAGGACATCACGGATAAAAAACATGCTGAAGTTGCATTGCAAAATGCTAATGAGGAGATTAAGACCTTTGCCAATATTGTTTCCCACGACCTCAGGTCTCCTCTTACCAACATAAAGGGGTTTTCTAAGATTCTCTTAAATTCCTGCAACAAAATTAACGATATTCTTGCTATAAACAAGTTCAACCTTAATAAAAAAAATCAGGAACAGGAAACAGTCGGGAAATTAATATCAGAGGAAATTCCTCACTGTATTGATTACATAAACGTTTCTGTTGAAACAATGGACAGGCTTGTGAGCAGGGTTCTCATACTTGCCCGGATTGGTAAACTTAAGTTAAATCCAGTTGAGTTTTCCATGCGTGCACTGGTAGAAGATCAGCTTAAGATGAGAAACCATCAAATTACTTCGGGTAATATTCGTGTTTGGGTCGATGATTTACCGGATATTACCGCCGATATGTCAGCAATGGATCAAATTCTCAGCAATCTTTTATCCAACGCTATAAACTATCTGGATAAAAACAGGCAGGGTGAAATACGCATTTCCGGAATAAAACGGCGTTTTGACACCACCTTCTCAATTCAGGACAACGGCATTGGTATTCCGGAGAAAGAAGCACACAAAGTATTTGAGGTCTTTCGGCGTGGTTCTAACGTTGGTGAGTCCATGGGTGAAGGAATGGGAATGTCTTATGTAAGGGCACTTATTGAAAAACATGGAGGTGAGATTACCTTTGAATCCCGGGAAGGCAAAGGCACAACCTTTCACTTTTCAATTCCGAATAATATTGAGGTGGAATAATGGAAGAGAAAAAAATAAAGATTTTGTACGTAGAAGACAATCCAGGGCAAGGTTACCTTCTTCAAAAAGCCCTTGAAAACAGTGATATTGCCATTGACTGGGTGGATACATATGAGAAAGGACTAAACAAAGGACAGGAAGACGGATACGATCTTTATGTGATTGATTATGTTCTCGGTAATTTTAATGGGATTGACCTCATAAATGAGCTTAATAAGCAAAAAAAACCTTCTCCCTCCCTCATTCTTACCGCATCAGGGAACGAAGAGGTCGCCGTACAGGCATTGAAGTCGGGGGCATACGATTACGTCATCAAGGATGTTGACGCAAACTACCTTGAACTGATGCCAACAAAGATATATAAGGTTCTCAGTGCCTGGCAAAGCGAAATGAGAGAAAAAGAATATCATGATGAATTAAAACTTGCCGAAAGTGTGTTTGAAAACTCTATTGAAGGAATTCTTGTTACCGATGTAAATGGTGTGATTAAAAAAGTTAACCCGTCGTTTGCAAAAACAACAGGGTACTCTGCCGAGGAAGCAATAGGGAAAAAACCGAACATACTGCGGTCTGACCGACATTCTACAGCCTTCTACAAAGACCTTTGGAAGTCAATATTAAACGATGGTGAGTGGCAGGGAGAAATTTGGAACAGAAGAAAAAACGGAGAGGTTTATCCACAGCACATGACAATTACTGCAATAAAAAACAACGAAGGAAAAACAGTACAGTTCTCCTCCATTTTTTATGACATTACAGAACTAAAAAGAAATGAAGAGGACATGAAACATCGAGCCTACCATGACGCACTCACCGATTTGCCCAACAGGCTGCTTTTTGAAGACAGAATACATATGGCACTCAATAGAGTAAAAAGACATCATGGTCATCAGATTGCGATAATGTTTATGGATTTAGACGGATTTAAAGCAGTGAACGACTCCTATGGTCATGGTACAGGAGACGAATTACTTCAGGAAGTTGCTCAACGCCTTAGCAAAATCATGCGAGAGGAAGACACCGTTTCACGCCTTGGTGGTGATGAATTTACCATGCTTTTTCAGGAAATAGACGGGCGAAAAGACATGAAACAGGTAGCAGAAAGAATTCTCAGTTCCATTTCTGCTCCTTTCCTTATTAAGGACAAGAATATATCTGTTGGGATAAGTATTGGCATTTCCCTCTACCCTGATGATGGTGACACAAAAGAACTTCTCATGAAGAAAGCGGACGATGCAATGTATGAAGTGAAAAAATCCGGTAAGAACAGTTACGCATTCTTTGATGAAGCATCCTAGAAAAAAGACCCTCTTCAACGTTTCAAGAAGTCTGCTTCACATAGTCTAACCTAAAAAATGTATTTTTCAGGGGCGACTAATTACGACAGAATTAAGGCAAAGATTCGCTTGGGAGAATGATTCTTATATACAATACTTCATGAGGAATTTTATTCCGATCTTTCGTTGGAATGTCATGTGTCAGAAGAATAATCGGGAGCAATTACATAAGTCCTAACGTATTGCCCTGTAATCCAGTATATGCGGTTCTTTGTCAAGCAAGTCTAGAAGGACTTTGGTTGATCCGGTGGGAAATCGTTTTCCTTGTTCCCATTGGCGGACACTGGAAACACTAACGTTCAGTAAACGTGCGAACACCGATTGACTCAGGTTAACCTTTGCTCTAACACTTTTGATTTTTCCTGGTGTAAGTTCAACCTCAGGTATTTTTACGCCAAGCTCATTAAGTTCCTTTTCAGTAAAAGGAGAGCCAAGCCCCGCTTCCATTAGTCCTTGTGCAAGACTTCCCATTGCTTCTTTCATATTCTTTCTCATATTAATACTCCAACTCGATAAATTCACCGCATCCTATTGCGTGATCAATTTCATCTTGGTTAAACTTCAATATTTGCTTTGCTTGTTTCTTCAAAATCATTAGCTCTTTTGCGCTGATGTTATCTCTCTCATTTTTGGCAAATCCATAGATAAATACAGCTAAGTGCTCCTTTTTATAAATCAGGAGCGTCCTAAATCCGCTGCTTCTTCCCTGATTTTGCCTTGAAACCCTTACTTTATATAGACCGCTACCTAAATCAACAACATTGCCTGAGTCCATGTCCTCGATTGCCGCCAATAAACTATTCTTTGTTGTCTTTGACTTTTTCGCCCACTTATTGAACCATTTCGACATTAATTTTTTCATGACCTTTAATATAGCACAATGTGATAGCCTAATCAACTCAAAATCAAATCTGAAAAATAGAGATAGAATCTGACCATTGATGGGAGAAGCTTTGAACTCA
>JADGAW010000222.1 GCA_015231815.1 Nitrospinota bacterium | reverse complement strand
AAAAGAGAAACAGTATAGTTTCTTCTGGCAGGTGATGTGGGTTTAAATGCTCTAACAGCCATATCGTTTCTTTCTTAATTTATTAATGTGCAGTCTGATTTAATACATCAATGGTGTCATCCTGATGCAATATTACATACGCTTTTTTCATACCGGACTTTCTGCCTTTTCTTCCTCTAAACATGACATCTCTCGGCTTATTATTCAGAGTATTTACCTTTAAAACTCTGACCTTAAATATTTCTTCAACTGCTTTTTTTATCTTTTTTTTATCCACTCCCTGAACAACCTCAAAGGTAACAAGGTTTACATCTTCAGAAGCTGAACTTTTTTCAGAGAGGATGATTCTCTTAATAACATCGTAATTGTTTAATTGCATGACAACCTCTCTTCAATTGCTCTTAATCCTTTTTGCGTGCATAAAACCACGTCATGAAAGAGAACATCATAAACATTTAATCCTTCACTGGGGAGAATATTAACTCCCGGTACATTTCTTAAGGAAAGGTAAAGGTTAACGTTTTCTTTATCTCCATCAACCAACAACACTTTTCTATCAAAATTAAATTTTTCAAGAAGCTGATTAAAGTCCTTTGTCTTTGGTTGCTCAAAGGTAATATTATCAACAACGTAAAAACTTTCGTTAGCAACTTTGTCGGATAATACCTGTTTTAATGCATTTTTTCTCAATGTTTTTGGAATACTGAAGCTGTAATCTCTTGGTTTGGGACCAAAAGTAATTCCTCCGCCTCTCCATAAAGGAGATTTAATGCTTCCGGCTCTTGCTCTACCTGTTCCTTTTTGTTTATACGGCTTTTTTCCGCTTCCTTTTACTTCAGACCTGCCTTTTGTTGAGGCATTTCCTGATCTTCTTTTCGCAAGCTGCCATTTAACAACAAAGGATACGGTTTCTTTGCTTAATGCAACAGCAAAAACATCGTCCTTTAACTGCTCTTCGCCAATTACTTCCGAGTTTTGATTATAAAGTTTTGTTTTCATATCCTTACTTGCTTAAAACGACCATACTCCCTCGTGCTCCGGGAATGCCGCCTTTTAATAAAATTACGTTATCTTCCTTATATACCTTTACTACTTCAACACTTTTTTCTGTAATGGTATCTGTTCCCATTCGACCAGCCATTCTTCTTCCCTTCATAACTTTTCCGGGAAATTCGGCGTTACCGATAGAACCACCACCTCTGAAGGACTCGTGAGTTCCCCGGGAAGCTGGTGCACCACCAAAGTTGTATCGTTTCATAACTCCGGCAAAGCCTTTACCTTTGCTTTTTCCAGAGACTACAATTTTTTCACCTGCCTCGAAAAGTTCCACAGTGATTTCATCACCGACTTTTTTATCTTCAAAAGAACCTTTACTTTCAGCAAGAAATCTTTTGGGTTCAACATTTGATTTTTTAAAGTGACCTTGAAGAGCTCGGTTCAGTCTTCTCGATTTTTTTTCATCAAAGGTTCCCAGTTGAAGCGCATCATATTTATCTTTGCCCTCAGCAGTTTTTATCTGAGTCACAAAATGAGGCTCAACTTTTAAAACCGTTACCGGAATATGATCTCCAGCATCGTTGTAGATGTGGGTCATACCAATTTTTTTTCCTAATAAATTCAAGCTCATTCTTAAACTAATTTAATTTCAACGTCAACACCGGACGAAATATCCAGTTTCATTAATGCATCCACAGTATCCTGTGTTGAATCATGTATTTCTATAACCCTTCTATGGGTTCTCATTTCAAACTGCTCTCTTGACTTTTTGTCAACATGAGGTGAACGTAAAACTGTCCATCTGTTTATAGAGGTTGGCAGTGGAATCGGACCACAAACTCTGGCACCTGTTTTTTTAGCTGTATCTACAATACTAACGACAGACCTGTCTAAGATTCTATGGTCAAATGCCTTAAGCCTGATTCTGATTTTTTGCTCCACTTTTAACCTCTGCTTAATTATTCAATAATTTCGGAAACGACACCGGCACCGATAGTTCTTCCACCTTCTCTGATGGCAAACCTCAGTTCTTTTTCCATTGCAATCGGGTGAATAAGGTTACCAACAATAGAGATGTTATCTCCTGGCATAACCATTTCAACACCTTCAGGAAGTTCAACCGTTCCAGTAATATCACAGGTTCTGAAATAAAACTGAGGACGATATCCCTTAAAGAAAGGAGTGTGTCTTCCACCTTCGTCTTTGGTTAAGATATAAACCTCTGCCTTAAACTTTGTATGAGGATTTACACTGCCGGGCTTACATAAAACCTGACCTCTCTCAATTTCCTCACGCTTGGTTCCTCGAAGAAGAATACCAACGTTATCACCTGCCTGACCTTCGTCAAGAAGTTTCTTAAACATTTCAACACCGGTAACAACAGTCTTTTGAGTGTCTCTGATTCCGATGATTTCAACTTCTTCGTTAACTTTAACAATACCTCTTTCAATTCTTCCGGTAGCAACAGTACCTCTACCTGAAATAGAGAATACATCTTCAACAGGCATAAGAAAAGGCTTGTCAACATCTCTTTTTGGAGTAGGAATATAATCATCAACTGCTGCCATAAGGTCAAGAAGTGGCTTACATTTCGCACAGGATTCCTGTCCGCAACCACACTCTAATGCCTGAAGAGCAGAACCTTTTACCAAAGGAATATCATCTCCAGGGAATTCATAAGAACTTAAAAGCTCTCGTACTTCCATTTCAACCAACTCAAGTAATTCCTCGTCGTCAACCATGTCCGCTTTGTTCATGAAAACAACAATATAAGGAACACCAACCTGACGAGCAAGAAGAATATGTTCTCTGGTCTGAGGCATTGGGCCGTCAGCAGCAGATACAACTAAAATTGCTCCGTCCATTTGTGCAGCACCTGTAATCATGTTCTTTACATAATCTGCGTGACCTGGACAGTCAACGTGAGCATAGTGTCTGTTAGCAGTTTCGTACTCTACGTGAGCTGTTGCAATAGTAATCCCACGGGCTTTTTCTTCAGGTGCCTTATCAATTTCATCAAATGCAACCTTTTGTCCACCACTGGCTGCTGCCATTACCGTAGTAATTGCTGCGGTTAACGTCGTCTTACCATGATCGACGTGACCAATGGTGCCGATGTTTGCATGGGGCTTCGTTCTTTCGAATTTCTCTTTAGCCATAATGTTCCTCCGTTATAGGGAAAATCAATATATTAGTAACAAATTAATGATGTTTCTTTTTCACAAGATGTGAAAGAAAGCGGGAAATTTTAGCACAAGGGAAAATAAAACGCAAGAATTATTTTTAATTTAAATGAAATATTTTTCAGGCACCAAGAACGCCCTGTATGAGAAGAAAAACCTTAGATCAATAGAGTGCTGAATTCATCATTAATAGAGAGAGCTTGTTGTCTTCATAAACCGCAGAGTTTTCTAACCATGTTCATTACTTATAAGTATTGAGGAATGCCAAAAGCCTGCAAACCTCTTCGTCACTATTATAGATATGTGGAGCAAAACGAAGGTAATTACCCCGGGACGTACAGATAATTCCCTTCTTATAAAGTTCTTTCATCATCATATTCGGGTCTTTTTTACAATCTAATGCCAAAATTCCCGACCTGTTTTCCTCAGAAAAAATCACCGGACGAATATCCTTATTATTAAGTCCGTCAAGAAATAGTTTTTGCAGCCGCTGGTTTTCCTTAAAGACATTTTCAATACCGTACTTTAAGGATATTTCCCGAATGCAAACATCAAGTCCTGCCAGCAGGGAAATTGAAACCGTGCTGTACTCAAAAAGTCCTCCGCAATGTAGCGGTTGCCATGTATGGTTGAGGTAATCCTGTCCCTGCTTCATCATATCTGCTCCTGCCATAGTGATATTGAGTTTTTCCCGCAATTGAGGAGAGGTATAAAGAATTCCTGTACCAATTGGACCCATAAGCCATTTCCAGCCAGAAGAAACTACCGCTGAAACGTTCCATTCCTCAGGATAAAGAGGCAAGCATCCTAAACTTTGTGCTGCATCAACGATTAAATCAATGTTATGTTCTTTGCAGAAGAGACCAAGTTTTTGTAAATCTGTTTTAAACCCGCTGGTAAATTGCACATGACTTATGGCAATAACTTTGGTTTTT
>JADGAW010000221.1 GCA_015231815.1 Nitrospinota bacterium | reverse complement strand
TATCCAACACCAAAGAGAACGGAAATTTCGTTGCTGGGACATTGAACCAAAACCTCGTTAGGATATAAACGATTAACTGACCTTTTTGAAAAATCATCTTTGTTTATTGATTTTCTGTAACCATTATTTTTTTTAGTAACCCATGTAAACCAACCATCATTACGTAGAGTTTGAATGTATGGGACAAGACAGTTATAGGCTACCGGACATAGTCCCTGAGGTACAAGGTCACACACCTCACAACTTACCTCATCACCATTTTTCTTTGTAATATTTAATTTCTTATTTTCAAGTCCAAGAGAGCAGATATCCATTTGAATTGTTTATGGTAAAAGAGTGAAAAGAGGGTTTTGAAAAACACCATCATAATGTGGTCCTTTTATGTTCCCGCCGAAATAAATGTTACTTCCAATACCAACATGTGCAGTACCATTTTTTTTCTCGTCTTCAAGAATTGTTCGACCCAAAAGAGCTTTATCATTAATACCAATACCAACTTCTGCTATATTTTTTACAGTTTCTGGAGTAAGCAAATGCATGATTGACCTATTATCTTTATTTGTTGCCTTAACAATGCAACCACCATCAACTTCCAGAGTAACAGGAAGTTCCGAAGGTTCAACAAGTTCAAAACTTACGTCAAAAACTATTTTTCCGCTGCCGGACCCTTTTACGACGCCAAGAGAAACTTCCCCTGCGGGGAGATTTCCCCCACTTCCAGATGTTTCGTAGCAACCTGACTCAACTGCAACCATTTGAACTTTACAGCTAAAATCAGTACCCGAGGCTGAGGCAATGTGAAGAGTATCTCCAACCTTATATTTTCTGGCAATGTTGTTTCCGACCTTATCCATTTCTTCGAAGTCAGCGGTCATTGCCCCGTCCAATAATAATTCAACGCAGGGATCGTAACACTCAGCAACTCTTTTTTTCATAACGTACTTAGCATCACGCCTAAGTTTTGTATGATACCAGGATTGATAAGCCATAAAAAGCACAACATCGTACGCTTTAATTTCATCAATAAAACTTTCCGGAAGTTCATCCAAAAATTCGTCAGGAATGATTTCCTTAATATCCACAACTGCCTTATGTTCTTTAAAAACTGAGGAAAGAATATTAATTGGCTCTTTTAAAGCAATGGAGTCCGTTAAAATTACCACCTTCTCATTATTCTTAATTCCCAAAGACCTCATGAAACCATAAGCACCTTTATATTTTTGCAAACTTTTTCGCATTATTTTTTGAGTAAATTGGCAAGATATCCAAATAAACAAGTTTATCATTTAATTCACCTTGTATAAGATCTTCTTTTACTGCCTTCCCTTCAATCCACACCGTTGATACAACGACGACTTCAGCTCCTGCTTTTTTTGATAACTTCATTAAACCTTTAATCGTTCCTCCACTGGAAATAACATCATCAAACAGAACAATTCGTTTCCCTTCTATTTTTTCTCGGTTAATATGGTCGAGACAAAGAAATTGACTTTCAGGAGTTGTAATTGATTGAATCTCAACTTTTAATGCCCCTTTGGTAAGCAACTTACTATTTTTTCTTGCTATTGCAAATTCTTTGTGTCCGAGGTTTTCAGCAATACAAAAAGCTAAGCCCAAAGATTTTGCTTCTGGTGCCAAAAGAATATCCGGTTTAAATGGAGCTATTCTCTCGGCAAGTTTTTTCCCGACTTTCCGGGTAAA
Source organism: Nitrospinota bacterium (assembly GCA_015231815.1). GTDB lineage: Bacteria > Nitrospinota_A > JADGAW01 > JADGAW01 > JADGAW01 > JADGAW01. The sequence continues at coordinate 2,418 of JADGAW010000221.1, read as the reverse complement.
TTCAATATCACAACCAAAACATAACGCCTCATTGGCTAATATCCACAGATTCTTCTCAACGTTATATAAGGGAAGTTTTCTTTTAAGACCAAGCAGGTTGATTTCCTCAAACTCCTGTCCCAGATATTCTTTGAAAGCTTCCATTCCTTAACATTTTGGCAGAAAGGTTTCTAAAAGCGCCCCAAGTTTTTCTGCCTGTTCTTGACCAACATCAAATATTTCCTGAACATCGGCTTTATGAACTACCTCCGGATTAACCAGATCACTCACACAACAAACCGCAACGACATTTAATCCTTCAGACCTTGCCACAATGACTTCAGGAACAAGAGACCAGCCAATTAAATCGGCACCAATTTTTTCAAGAAACCTGAGTTCTGCTTTTGTTTCAAATGAGGGTCCTGTCAGATATGCCAGAACGCCTTCTTTAAGATTAGCCGATTCTTTTATTTTTTTTATTAATTCTGGAGAATATGCATCAATCATATCCACAAACCGTTCCTGACTTTTATCATAATAGTTTCCAGCTAAAGGGTTTTTACCACAGAGATTTATATGGTCATGTACGATAACCATATCCCCAAGCTGAAAGTCACGGTTAATTCCACCAGAAAGATTTGATGTAAACATTGTTTTTACTCCAAGATGAGCTGCCACTCGAACTCCATAGGTTATTTCCTCCATGCTGTACCCCTCATATTCATGATACCGACCCATTAAGATCATTACCTGCTTGCCGGCAAATGTTCCTATTTTGAGAATACCCGAATGAGTTTGTACTGATGTTGATTTAAAAAAAGGAATGTCTTTATAAAAGTATTCCGCTTCAACCTCCATTCCTTTAACTGCTTGACTCAAGCCAGAACCAAGAATAATCAAGACCTCAGGTTGATGAAATTCTTTTTCTTTTAAATAACGAATTGTAGAATTAATTTTTTCCTGTAATTCCATGTAATATTATTTTTTTATTTATTTTTTCATGAGATTATAGTTCAACCCAAGACCTATTAGGAATTTAGTCTTCTTCTCTTTAAAAGTAAGACCACATTAAAAGCCCAAACAGGAAAGAGAAAAAGAATATATATCTTATAGTAATGGGTTGGGATATAGTTAATTTCAATAAGATGCTCGCCTTCTGGAACAAAAAACCCCTGATAAAAGAGGTTGGTTTTATACATTTTTACTTTTTTTCCATCAACGACACATTCCCAACCAGGATAAAAGGTTGTTAGGTTGGTAATAAACTCCTCCTTTTTTAAATTTACTTTTGCTGAAAGTTCCCCGTTTACATTAAATTCAGAGGAAATAATCCGACTCTCCTCATGTCTGGAAAAGGAGGTTAGTCGCCCTTCTTTACCTAACTCCTCATAACAACTAACATTCAGGTCGGTTTTGCTATCGAGGAGTTTAGTAAAGCAGTCATTCTTTTCCATTGCCGCAACGGTATCTGCAATAAATATTCTTTTTCGATAATTCTTTAATAAAAAGAAATTTTTTGCAATAAGCTTTAAGCCATATTTCTCCATCAGAACCTTCTTGAAGGTTTCTATTCCCGGTGGCTTTTCTATCCAATATAGTTCCTGATATAGTTGTGGTGAGAAAAAATATTTTACGTTAGCGTTTATAAGCCATTTTATTTTGTGTTCAAGAGAAAGTTTTTCATAGGTAGAAACCCAGGCACTCCCCATATCCGGTTCCAAAGCAGCCAACCCGTCTGGTATTTCAAGAGAATACAAGTCATTAATATTAGGCTGTAGGAACTCTTTCATCATGAAATATCCCTCATGATAATTTTTCGGCTTAACATCTTTGAAAAGGTTTTTTCTATCACTATAAAACCTGAAAGGTTCATCCTTTAATTCTTCAAAATGAGATAAAAGAACAGGTTTATTGTCATAAATACCCCTATCAGCTTTTTTGTTGAGATTAAAGTGGGCAGTAAAGAGGTCGGCTGAGATACAAATTACAAAAAGAGCCATTGCTTCCTTTTTATATTTACCCTGAGCAATCAAACAAATAAACAAAATATTAAAGAGAGTAAAGCCACCCGCAAACCAGTTATATATTCGGTGATATTCCTGAAAAAGCGCATCATACATTAAGGGAAGTAGCACAATAAAAGCTCCCCCAAAAATCAACGCAACAATAAACCGTTTTATTTTCCTTGCCTCAAACGTGTTTCGATATAAACTTTCCAAAACAATTAACAATCCAAACGTTGAAAGCACCGAATAAAGATAGAGAAATTTTTGAGGAAATCGAAAAAAAGGGAAGAATGAAAATACTCCTTTATAGATAAAAAAATTACTCCCCAGCGAAATTAGCAATGAAAATATTATTGCAACAACAAGAAATCTATAGGCATTTTTTTCTATCAAAAACAGAGACGAAAGAATAAGGACAAAAGTAATTCCCCCC
>JADGAW010000220.1 GCA_015231815.1 Nitrospinota bacterium | reverse complement strand
CTTCATGAATTGTTTTTTCTTTTTTTAATTGACGATGCCTTATCAGTGATCTTTCAGCCCATTTAACGGTAATATCAAGAGCCTTCCGACTTCTCTCTTCTGTTGCAGGGAATTCTACTGGTTCATCGAGAACCATACTAATATCCGACCCTAGGTTTGCCTGAATTTCAATAACTTTTTCCGGGGTTAGAAAATGATAGGAGCCATCAATATGGGATTGAAACTTTACCCCCTCTTCTGTAACTTTATTCAACCCTTTTAGACTAAATATCTGAAACCCCCCACTATCAGTAAGAATTAAGTTATTCCATGAAATAAAGCGGTGTAGTTGCCCCATTTCCTTAATATATTCGTCTCCTGGTCTGAGGTAAAGGTGGTAGGTATTTCCCAAAATAAGGTTATAACCAAGCCCTTCAACTTCCATGGGAGACATGGTCTTAACAGAACCAAGGGTTCCTACAGGCATGAAAACAGGTGTTTCAACCTTTATACCCCGAATGTTTATTTCTCCAAGACGTGCAGAGGTAAAGGTATCTTTTTGCTTAAGAGTAAAAAAACTCATGGAGAAGAAGGTGAAAAGTGAGTAGTGAAAAGTAAAGAGTTAAGAGTGAGTAATGAATATTTAAATATTACATCTTACAGCAAACAACGATTCACTATTTACTTCTCACTTTTTACTTTTTTCAAGGTATCGCCTTGAAAAAACGGTTTATGCTATCGGGTCGGATTCATAACCGCAGGCTTTATCATGACAGGCATAAAATGTACCCTTTCGTTTGGTAACTTTTTCTGTAAGAAAAGGAAACTTACATGCCGGACATTCCTTATTAACGGGCTTATTCCAAACAGCAAATTTACATTTTGGGTAGTTTTCACAGCTATAAAACATTTTTCCAAAACGGGATTTTTTTTCAACCAGAAAACCATTACAGCCTTCCTCGGGACATTTTGTTTCAGTTCTGATAATTTCTTTCTTAATATATTTGCATTTTGGATAGTTAGAACAGCTAATAAATTCTCCAAAACGACCCTGTCGGTATTGAAGCTGTGACTCACATTGAGGACATTTTTCCCCTTCAACATAACGAGGTTCATTGGAAACCACTTCTCCTGCTGCAGTAATTTTTTTTGTTGTTTTACATTCTGGATAATCAGTACAGGCAAGAAAATCGCCAAAGCGTCCTTTCTTCCGAACCATTGGCTTGCCACATTTTTCACATTCGAGGTCAAGGGGTTCTTCCTCAATATTATTGTCCTGACTTGATTCCAGTTCTTTAGTATTTTTACAATCAGGGTAGCCTGTGCAGGCAAGGAATTCACCAAATTTCCCTACTTTTTTTGCCATAGGCTGACCACATTTATCACAGACCTCATCTGTTTTCTCCATCTCCTTTTTCAACAAGTCCATCTTGGCACCAGCATTTTTAAGATCTATTTCAAAAGGTTTATAGAAATCCTTAAGAAGTTTGATCCAGGAAAGCTTTCCTGTTTCAACATTGTCCAGCTTATCTTCCAGTCCTGCTGTAAACTCTGAGTTTAAAAGGTCATTAAAGGTTGCTGTCAACATTGTTGAAATCATAGTACCCAAAGATGTTGGGGTAAACCGACGAGATTTATCGGCAACAACATACTCCCTGGCTCGAATAACGCTCATAATTGTTGCATAGGTACTTGGTCTGCCTATACCTTTTTCTTCAAGGACTTTAATTAATGATGCTTCAGTGTACCGTGGAGGCGGCTGAGTAAAATGTTGTTTGCCGAATATTTTGTTAACGTTGAGCTTATCTCCCTTGTCCAATTGTGGAAGAACATCGGTTTGACTCTCTTCTTCTGCATCATCATCCGTTGCTTTTTCAACAGTATCATCATATATTTTCAGAAAGCCGGGAAAAGCAACAACATTTCCCGTAGCACTAAAGAGGTATTCCTTTTTTCCCACTGCTTTAATAGAAAAACTGGTTCCGTCAATTTCAGCCTGATTCATTTGGGAAGCAATAAATCTTTGAAAAATAATGCCGTAGATTTTTTTCTGGTCACTATTTAAATATGAATCAATACCTTCTGGAGGTCGAAGTTCTGTAGGGCGTATTGCCTCGTGACCTTCCTGGGCTGATTTTTTGCTTTTATAGCTGTTTGGGGTATCTGGAAGGTAATCTTTTCCAAACTTTTCCTCAATATACTTTCTTCCAAACTCAATTGCATCATCTGATACCCTAAAAGAATCAGTTCTCATATAGGTAATTAAACCAACTTCACCTTCAGAGCCGATTTTTATCCCTTCATACAACTGTTGGGCAATCATCATGGTTTTCTTTGCATTAAACCTGTATCTTCTTGCTGCCTCCTGCTGTAATGTACTGGTAATAAAGGGAGGAAATGCTGAACGTTTTCTTTTCTTCTTTTTTATATCGTCAATTATGAAATCTTTTCCCGCTAAGTCATTTTGTATATTTTGGGCTTGCTCTTCATTTTTTACCGTGACTTTTTTCCCATCAATTTTTCCCAGCTTTGCTTCAAACTTTGGCGGTTTTTTCCCTTTGAGATCGGCAAGAATAGACCAATATTCTTCCTGATTAAAAGCTTTAATTTCTGCCTCACGTTCAATGATGAGTCGTAACGCAACCGACTGAACCCTGCCTGCACTTGACCCTCGTTTAACGTGTTTCCATAAAAGAGGACTGATTTTATAGCCAACAAGTCTATCAAGAATTCTTCTCGCTTGCTGTGCATCAACTCTTGATGTATCTATCTCTATGGGAGATTTCATTGCTTCTGTAATGCCCTTTTTTGTTATTTCATTAAAAAGAACTCTTTTAACTTCTTTTCCTTTGAAACCACCACATGCTTCAACAATATGAAAAGCAATAGCTTCTCCTTCACGGTCGGGGTCAGGAGCAAGATATACTGTATCCACAGGCTTTGCAGCAGCTTTTATGTCTGCAATAACCTTCTTTTTATCCGGCAAGACTTCATACTCAGGGGTAAAAGAGTTTTCGATATCAACGGAAAGGTTTTTCTTTGGTAAATCCCTTACATGTCCAACAGATGCTTTTATCGTGAAATCATCCCCCAGATATTTTTTAATTGTTTTTGCTTTAGCTGGTGACTCAACGATTACTAAGGATTTAGACATTTTTTTGTTTTGGATTTTATGGTTGTTTTAGCTTTAAGGAACAAAATACAAAAGTGTATATTGTGGTTCAGTTATTATCTTGGTTTGTTTAACTTCAGTGAATCTCCCCTTTATCAAAGTAATGAATTAAGCCCTTATAAACAAATTCCGGGTTTCTTGATGATAAGACATAAAAAACGATACCTTTCATACTGTTTAAAGAAAGGTTCTTTTCCTGAATTTCAAGACATTTATCAATAATTTCTTCCTGAGTATCAACATCAATAATACCAAGGTTGAACATTTTAATTAAAAACCCATAGGCTTCAGGTGAAAAATAGTCTTTTTCTTCTGAAGAGAGCATTCGAAGAAGAACACCAGAACCGGAATTACCTTTATAAAGAACATCAGCAACTGCAAGTTCATCCGCATCTTCATAAAAATCTTCAACTAATTCTTCAATGATTTTCCTTACATCTTTATTCTCATCCAGCAGCTCAAAGAGTTCTTTCTCACTCAATGGTTCCCCCTCTTGGTCTTTTATCTCCTTAATCATCTCCGCTAACAGGCTTATGACAGTTTCTTTCAAACTAACTCCATTACAAAAGTATATAGATAAATAATCGGCTTCGATTTTAGCACAATAGTTTTTGGGTAGAAGGAAAATTAAACGATTTAATCTTGGATTCCAACTTTATGTCACCAAACGAAGTCTTTCTCTAATGAATGAGAACATAGCACATCGGATTGAAATACAAGAATGTATCAAAAAGCACGAAGATAAAAGTGACCTCCTGTATTTGTTATTTTTTCCATCATTTCCAGTTGCAACAATATTCCCGATAAAGTTGCGGTATCAAGCTCGGTTGCAAGGGCAATTTTGTCTATATGAATCGGAGTTTCCTGAATAAAGGCAAAAACCTTTTGTTCCATGTTATTTAATCCTTCAATACTGATTTTTTCTTCCTGTTGTTTACCAGGAAGCTGTAACCTCTCTTTTATCTGGGAAAACTC
>JADGAW010000021.1 GCA_015231815.1 Nitrospinota bacterium | reverse complement strand
AAGTGGAGAGCTTCACTTTAATGGTGAAAAAACATCGGGAATGTCTGCTGCTAAACAGTCTGAAATTCGTAATAAAAAAATTGGCTTTGTCTTCCAGTTTCATTATCTTTTGCCGGAGTTTACTGCATTGGAAAATGTCATTATGCCTGCAATTATTGGAGGAAAAAATAAAAATAAGGCTTTGAAGGAAGCAGAGGAATTACTTGAGAGAGTTGGACTCAAGGAGAGAATTCATCATAAACCTCCAGAGCTTTCCGGAGGGGAGCAGCAAAGGGTCGCAATCTCACGGGCAATGATGAACAAGCCCTCAATTATCTTTGCCGATGAACCAACAGGAAATCTCGATTCAGAAAATTCCGAAAGAATTCATCAAATAATCCTTACCATGAACAAGGAGTATAACGTCAGCTTTCTTATCGTAACTCACAACGAAGCAATGATGAACATCACCCACCGTAACCTCACCATCGTTGACGGTTCTGTAAAGAGGTAATTACAGAAGAGAAACAATAATTACCACCACAAGAGAATACCCCATTTTTTAAGAGAGTTAAAACCAACATGACTCACCTTTCTTTCTGGAACAGATATTGATAGTGTTAGGGGAATAGGTGCATGGTTTCTAGGTAAAGCCTGCGAATCCCTCATAGATGGGGGTGTACCGTAATGACAAAAATTTGACTAATTTTTAGAACAAAAAAATGGCACAAGTTTCAAACATTAAATCTCCCTTTCTTGAAATTGTTGGAAAATACAGTGACTATGCAATAGCGGTTGGTGTTGTGGCAATTCTCATCTTTATGATGATTCCACTTCCTACAGCGTTTCTCGATCTATTACTCGTTTTTGGAATAACCTTTTCTCTGGTTATTCTCCTTGTGGCTGTATATATTCTTTCTCCTCTTGAATTTTCTATTTTTCCGACCGTTTTGCTGGTGGCAACTCTATATCGACTTTCGATGAACATTGCTTCAACACGTTTGATTCTGTTGAACGGTGATCGGGGTGAATCAGCTGCAGGTCAGGTTATAAAGGCTTTTGGAGATTTTGTTGTTGGAGGAAATTATGTTGTGGGGATGGTAATCTTTCTTATTCTTGTTACCATTAATTTTATTGTTATTACCAAAGGTTCTACGAGAACTTCTGAAGTTGCAGCCCGATTTACGTTAGATGCTATTCCCGGCAAGCAGATGTCAATTGACGCTGATCTTAACGCCGGACTTATTTCTGAAGAAGAGGCAAAGCAAAGACGTGAAGATTTACAAAGTGAAGCTGATTTCTACGGTTCTATGGATGGTTCGATGAAGTTTGTTCGAGGTGATGCTGTTGCCGGAATTGTTATTACTGCGATTAACTTAATTGGTGGACTTATCATCGGTGTTGCTCAACTCAATATGTCGTTATCTGATGCAGCATCAACGTATACTCTTTTAACGGTTGGTGATGGACTGGTCTCTCAAATCCCGGCACTTGTTGTTTCAACTGCTGCGGCTATTGTTTTAACCAGAGCAGGAAAAACTGGGGAATCTCTTGGTAATCAGGTTGTTGAGCAAATTCTTTATAAACCGAAAGTTTTTCTTATTGCATCGATGGTTCTTTTCATGTTTGGAATTATTCCAGGACTTCCTTTTATTCCATTCTTTGTTCTATCAATTGTTTCGGCAATTATTTATTACTACAGTAATGAATCACAGACTTCTGTCAACCAAAGAGAAGAAATGGCGAGGAATGAGGAAGCTTCTGCTCCCATTCCTGAAAAAGTTGAAGCTCTTCTTCCTCTTGATACCATGGAACTTGAAGTTGGATACGAACTTATACCCTTGGTTGATGCCGAACAAAATGGTGAACTTCTGGAGCGTATCAGGTCAATTAGAAGACAGTTTGCTCTGGAAATGGGCATTATTGTGCCACCTCTTCATATTAGAGACAACCTCCAGCTTAAACCAAATGAATATACCCTGATGGTTAAAGGGGTTAAAGTTGGCAGTGGAGAACTTATACTGAACCACTTCCTTGCAATGTCTCCTGAAGGAAATGTTGATGGAGTCGAAGGCGTTAAAACAATTGAACCTACCTTTGGGTTACCTGCTGTTTGGGTTGCTGAAGAGCTTAAAGATGATGTTCAGAGTAGGGGAATGACAGTTGTTGACGCTCCAACGGTAATTACAACCCATATTAAGGAAATTATTAGAAGCCATGCACACGAACTTCTTGGAAGACAGGAAACACAGGCTTTATTGGATAATGCAAAACAAACACACCCAAAGGTTGTTGATGAACTTATTCCAGGTGTTCTTTCTCTGGGCAAGGTTGTTAACGTGCTTCAAGAGCTTTTAAAAGAATCAATTTCCATTAGGGATTTGGTAACAATTCTTGAAACTCTGGCAGATTATGGCGAAATGACCAAAGATGTTGAGTTGCTTACAGAATATGTGCGTGCTTCTCTGGCAAGGCAAATTACAAAACAATATATGAATCCAAATGGTGAAATATTTGTTGTTACCTTAAATCCGGCGACAGAGGAAAAAATCATCAATGCAATTAAGAAAACAGATACTGCTTCGTACCTTGCACTTGATCCAACGGATGCACAAAATATCCTTAACTCAATTTCCAATGGTATTGAGGCGTTTTCAGGAATAGACCAACAGCCAATTATTTTAGTAAGTCCCAGTACAAGGTTGCATCTGAGAAAACTGACGGAACGATTTATTCCGAATATGGTAGTGTTGTCGCATAACGAAATTACCAGTGACGCAAACGTACAAACTGTAGGAACAATTGACTGATTTAGATTATGAATTTAATGGTGAGAATGGTAAACTTTCAGGTGATTTTTTCAAGGTAAAGCTTTGAAAAAAAGTAAAAACAGGAAGTGAGAAACGATAAGGTAAACTTTCTGTCAAAAACAACCATTTAGGCTCTATTTTCAACCATTGACATCTAAACGAGAAAAAATATGAAGGTAAAAAAGTTTGAAGCAGTTGACATGCAGGAAGCTCTCAAGCTGGTAAAAGCAGAGCTTGGTCCACATGCTGTTATTATTCAAACAAGAAAAGTTGTTAAGGATAAAGCTATGTTCGGACTTTTCGGAAGACCAGTGGTTGAAGTTACTGCTGCGGTTGAAGGTCATAGCTTGCCGTCTCCTAAGAAGAAAACCATAATGCCTCAAAGTGGTGTTACCCAGAAAGCAGAAATGCCTCCACCCTTAACTTCTGGTAAAACAAGCCTGAAAGGAAGCGTAAATCCCTACACTGCCATGGGTAACGCAAAGGAGTCTGATAGTCTAAAGGAAGCTAGCAGTAAGAAGGAATCAGAGGAGCGCTATAACAATCTCTCGACAGTGAACAACATGATTACCCCACTTAAGGATGATGTTAATGAACTGAGGCAAATTTTAGAGAAAATTAATCAGGAAAAAAGCGTTATTGAGCAGGAAAGAATGCAAAATTCTGCCAAGGAAACGGAACTGGAAGACATCAAAATGATGCTCCATAAATTAGTGAGGATTTCTACAACAGAGAAAGAAAGTAAAGAACTGTCACCAGTTCTTGCGACCTTTTTCCAAAGAATGATTAAAAACGGACTTGATGAAAAAGTTGCGTTAAAGCTGGTACAGAAAGCCAATGATTCCGTTATGGGTGCCTTTAAAAATAAGGAGAACTACCTTGAAGCGTATCTGGGGAATTTTATTTCCAAGCTGGTTAAAATTGATGGACCTCTGCAACTAATTCCCGGTATGCCTAAAGTGGTAAGTTTTGTTGGGGCAACAGGTGTTGGGAAAACAACCACTATTGCAAAAGTTGCAGCAAAATATAAACTGAAAGAAAAGAAAAAAGTTGTTTTAATCACAATTGATACCTTTAGAATTGCTGCAGTTGAACAGTTGAAAATATATGCAAATATTCTTGGACTTCCTGTTGAGGTGGTTATGACACCAAACGATTTAAAAGACAAAATTAAGGAATACAGTAACTTTGACCTTATTCTCATTGATACAGCCGGAAGAAGTCAGAGAGAAAGTGGACAGTTAGTAGAACTCAAAGCTTTTCTCAGTGTTGTGGAAAATATGGAAACACATCTTCTGGTTTCAACAACAAGTAATATCAAGGTGTTGAACGAAACCATTGACCGATTTAAAGAGGTAGGATTTGATAAGCTTATTTTTACGAAACTGGATGAAGGCGGACTTTTTGGGCAGATTTTAAATATGGTTATAAAAACACAAAAACCCCTCTCCTATTTTACCGTTGGTCAAAGAGTTCCGGAAGATATTGAGCTGGCAACACCGGAAAGGGTTGCAGATTTAATTTTAAACAAGTAGAGGAATAGATGGGTGAAAGGTAGATGGGAAGCAGGTTCTGACCTTCAACTATTCACAATTCACTCTATCCTATAGACATTTATCAGGAGGCAAAATGGATCAGGCAGATAAACTTAGAGTTATGACCAGAGCAAACGTTGCCGATAGTGCCCCAACAGAACAGTGGGGTGGAGATGGAAATTACCCCAAGTTAATTTCTTTTGCCAGCGGCAAAGGCGGTGTTGGAAAAACTAATATTGTTGCAAACCTTGGTTACTGTTTAAGCAAACAAGGGAAAAAAGTTCTTCTTTTTGACTGTGACCTTGGGCTCGGTAACCTTGATATTCTCCTTGGAATTGCTTCACGGCAAACCCTTGAGCACCTTTTAAGCGGAATGGTTTCAGCAAATGAAATTATGTGTGAAGGTCCTGGCGGAATGAAAATCCTTCCTGCTGCCTCAGGTGTACAAAAGCTCAGCCAGATTGATAAAAATCAACAGATGATGATTTCAGGAGAACTGGACGACTTTATAAAGGATTTTGATTATGTTCTTTTGGATATTGGTGCTGGAATTAACACCAATGTTACCTATTTTTGTACAATGTCAAATGAAACCATTGTTATAGCAACCCCTGAACCAACTTCAATTACTGATGCTTATGCATTAATGAAGGTACTTTACAAGGACTACAACCAAAATCGATTTAAGTTAATTGTGAATATGGTGAATACTCCTCAGGAGTCGAAGTTAGTCTATAAACAGATATCCATGGTTGTCGATAAGTTTCTTGATAATATCAGCCTCGATTATCTAGGTTATGTTTTAAATGATGAAAATGTCAGGAAATGTGTAAAACAGCAGAAACTCATTGGAGAATTATTTCCTTACTCCAAAGCCAGCAGGTGTTATACCGACCTTGCCGGGATTATCTCCGAGAATAAGGAAAAGGTTGCTGTAGGTGCAGGTGTTGGAGGTTTTTTTAGAAACTTTCTCGAAAATAATGTATAAAAAATGATTGCTTTTAACTATGCTGGCGCAATATTTCTCATTACATTTGCAACTTTTGTAATGATGAGTCTTATTACGGGAAAGGACTATGCCTATACCTTTTCCTATGGAATTGTGTTGTCGGTTATTCTCAGTATGCTTACACTCATTGGTTCCGTATTGTTCTATCGTAAAGAAAAAACCAAAGTGTTTGAACTGGAGGATGAAGCTTCTGATAAAAAGTAAAGCACATATGAACAGACGATACATCGGAAGGTTTATCTTCTGACCTCCTGCGATGAACTACAAAAGAATTAACAAACTGAAAATTTGCCTTGATGGCTTATACTCTGAATTCAAAGCATCTTATCTTTCAACAGACCCCATAGTATTTCTGTCGCATTACGAAGAAAAAGAGGATAAGGAAATTGTTGGTTTTATCTCATCTTGTTTTGCCTATGGTTCTGTCTCCCTCATAAATAGAAACCTTAAAGATATTTTTAGCAAGTTAACGGAAAATCCGTCAATATTTCTAAGAGAAGTTGATATTGAGGAACTCATAAAAACCGAATTTGTTGACTGGAAATATCGGTTCCACAAACCAGCAGAGTTAGAACAGTTTCTATTAGGGATTCAAGGGGTTCTGAGGAAAAAAAAATCATTGGAAAAACTCTTTATGAAAGGGTATCGGAAAAGAAGTTTCCAGCGTTCGATGGAAACCTTTGTTCAGGAGTTTGTCAGCTTCATCCCAAACCCCAATATGAAGATTAAAACATTGATTCCACCTCCTTCACGAAACAGTCCTTGTAAAAGATTTAACCTTTTTTTGCGCTGGATGGTGAGAAAGGATGATATTGATACAGGACTGTGGACTCAAATACCTCCTTCAGACCTTTTTTTTCCTGTTGATACCCATATTCACCAGATTACCCGGGACTTAGGCATTATAAGAAATAAATATTCTGACTGGAAATCTGTTGTGGAAATTACAAACTACTTTAAAAAACTTGATCCAAAAGACCCGGTAAAGTATGATTTTTCTCTAACAAGACTGGCAATGACGAAGAAATGTCCTTTAAGAGAAGTAGATTGCTTTACATGTCTTCTCAGTAAATACTGCAAAAGAAAAAACATTCACCCATAAATACTTACCCTACTTTTAAAAATCAGCACTTTTCTATAAAGATAAAAGAATTACTTCTGTATTTTTTTCTCGTGATGTAATAGAATATCTTGCTTATTTTGTCTATCATTTTTCCCTTCTTTTACACATGAGCGATACAACATTTACCATCTCCACCCCGATTTATTACGTTAACGATATTCCCCATATTGGTCATGCCTATACAACGATTGCTGCTGATGTTGCCGCACGGTATTACCGTCTGAAAGGACGAGATGTTATGTTTAGCACCGGGACAGATGAGCATGGTCAAAAGGTTGAAAAAGCTGCTACAGAGCGAGGGGTAAAACCACAGGCACACGTTGATGAATTTTGTGAGCGATTTAAAGAGCTCTGGAAAAAACTTAACATTAACTATGATGTTTTTATCCGAACGACTGAAGAAGAGCATAAAAAGGTTGTTCAGCGGGTTCTTCAAGATCTTTTTGATAAGGAAGAAATCTATTCAGCAACGTATAAAGGATGGTATTGCACATCTGATGAACGTTTCTGGACTGATAAAGATATTATCGATAAGGCGTGTCCTGATTGTGGAAAACCTGTTGAGGAAATAGAGGAAAAGAACTATTTTTTCAAAATGAGCAAATACCGTGATTGGTTGGTTGAGCATATTAATACACATGAAAGTTTTATTCTTCCAAAATCAAGAAAAAATGAGGTTTTAGGCTTTCTAAAAAAAGACTTGGAGGACCTTTGTATCTCCAGACCCAAAAAACGCCTCTCTTGGGGAATTCCTCTCCCTTTTGATAATGAATATGTGACCTACGTTTGGTTTGACGCTCTTCTTAACTACATTACCGTCACGGGCTATAATCAGGATGAAGAAAAACATAGAAAATTTTGGCCAGCAGATCATCATTTGGTGGGGAAAGATATTCTCACCACCCATAGTGTTTATTGGATGACCATGTTGAAGGCTGCTGGTATGGATATTCCGGGTAACCTTTTTGCCCATGGCTGGTGGACTGTTGATGGAAAAAAAATGTCCAAATCGCTGAAAAATGGTGTTGACCCCCATTGGCTTGCTGATACCTTCGGTGTTGATGAAGTACGCTATTTTCTTATGCGAGAGGTTCCTTTTGGTCTTGATGGAGATTTTTCCCTGAAAAATTTCATTATGAGAATTAATACCGATCTTGCCAACGACATTGGGAATGTTACCAGTCGGATTATTTCGATGACCTACAAATATTTTGATGGCAACACTCCAGAATGTTCTCATCTCAATGAAGCAGATGAAGAAATAAAGAAAAAAACTGAGGAAGCAATTCAGGAAGTTGATGATTTATATAAGGAACTAGCTTTTTCGAAAATTTTAAATGCAGTTTGGGACGTAATTTCAACCCTGAACAAATACATTGTTACTCAAGAACCATGGAAATTAAACAATGATGAGGGAAAAGAGAGGTTAGGACAAGTTATTTCCACCTGCCTTGAAGCTCTGAGAATTGTAGGTATTTTAGCAACCCCTTTTATGCCGGAGAAATCGAGAAAAATCGTTGAGGCTTTTTCTGAAGTCGAAGGTTATCAGGAGCTTGTATGGAAAACGTTGCCGGGAGGAGTTCCCATTCAAAAGGTTGAGAACCTGTTTCCCCGCATTGATGATAAAAAAACAGAAAAAATTATAGAGGAATTTATGGAAAGAGAAAAAACTGAAGAAGAGAACGTAATTACCATTGACGATTTTTTTAAAACTGAACTGAAGGTTGGACTTATTCTCGAAGCGGAAAAAGTACCAAAATCAAAAAAACTCATTAAAACAAAAGTAGATGTTGGTGAAGATGAGCCTCGAACAATTCTTGCCGGAATTTCGGAGTATTATGAACCGGAGGATTTAGTGAATAAGCAGGTAATTGTTGTTGCAAACCTAAAACCGGTTAAATTAATGGGAATTGAGTCTCAGGGAATGCTTCTTTGTGGTTGTGAGGAAGGGAAATTATACCTTGCTTCCTTTGCAGGAAACTTAAAACCTGGTTCTGAAGTTAGGTAAACTGAAATGAGCAAGTATTATTTTCCCAAATACCTTCAGCTTAAGCAAAGTGGAGAACTTGATGAGCGGGCAGAGGAATTTAATCAACTTCTTACCCATTGTACCCTCTGTCCTTTTGAGTGTGGAATAAACAGGATAGAAGGGGAGTTCGGGGCTTGTAATGCAGGTTTTGAGCCGAGAATTAAGTCTGCCCACGCCAATTTTGGGGAAATACCTGAACTGTCTGGTAAGTACGGATGTGGTTACATTTCCTTTAAAAACGAACTTTCCGGGGATGAATATGTCAATGAATCAGAAGAAACGCGAGAATTTGAAATAGAGGAACTTGCAAAGCAAATGGTAAGTTTGCAAATTAGAAGCTGTCACAACATCTCTTTCGTAACTCCGACAAACTATGCTGCACAGGTAATTGAAGCATTATCTCTGGCAATTGAAGGTGGCTTTATTCTTCCAATAGTATGGAACTGTAGCGGTTTTGAATCTATTCGTGTTTTAAAACTTCTTGATGGAATTGTTGATGTATATATTGTCGATTTCAGTCTCATAAGAAAAAATCTTTCCTTAAAAGACAATAGTAAAAGTGCCGCTATTTGTGAGGCAATATGTGGAGCAGTAAGGGAAATGTTTAAGCAAATTACTTCAATAATTATCAATAAGGAGAAAATTCTTAACCACGGAATCGTTATTAGAAGCTACGATGAAATGAATTCTTTTTGTAACGACACAGGTCTATTAACAGAATTGGCAAAGGAAATAGAGGTAAAACACAAAGAGGGAAAACTTATAATAGATAACCGGAAAGAAATTAAAAACAAAAGATTGTAAGAAAAATATACTCATAGAGATGAAGAAAAGATTTAATTTTTTAGGTTACTCTATGAGATGATAGGATTGTAAGCTAGAAGTAAAACAATAAGGCATTGACATGTTAAGAATATTAATTGTTGACGATTCCCAATTTTTTCGTGAGCAATTGAAGGACATATTGCACGAATTGGGGTATGAGCGAATTAGTGAGGCACCAGACGGAAGAGTCGCTCTCCGGAAATTATTAAGAGAGATTTATGATCTTGTTTTTTTAGACTGGCTTATGCCAAACGTCAACGGTATTCAGTTTCTTAACGCTGTTCGAAGGAATCAGGTTATTTGCGATGTGCCTATTGTCATGATGACGTGCCAAGCTGAACAACACAATATTATGGAGGCTGTAAAGGCAGGGGCAAATTCTTATATGGTTAAACCCATTGATAAAGAGTCAATAAGAAATAAATTAATTGAGTTGGGGTTTATAAAAAATGATTGAAATTTAAAGTTAATATCACTTTTTGCTTAGACCCTATTCAGACAAGAGCGCTTCCTTACGTGATACAAAAAGACCAGATAAAAGCTCAATTGAAGGACTAAGCTCATATTCCAAAAGATCCGCCATTAGAACAACATCTTTATTCTCTTGCGCTTTGAGAATTTCCTGATTAATCGACGCAAAATTTTTAATGATATCACTTCCCCGCTTGTTTTTGTATTCAGACTCCAGAAGTTTTATGGAGTTGCTTTTTTGAGATATGTCAAGTAAATCAAAAACCTGCTGAAGGCAGTCGATGTAGAGAATAAAGTCTTCAAACGCTTCTTCCTTGCTTTTTGTTCTAAAGCTTTCAGAAATTTTTGTTACGTTTTCATTCAATTGATCGAGGAACTTGGCGGCGTTGGTTAAAAGTCTCTCTGTAATAGCTTCAAAGGATTCAGCAATAATTTCAATGTCTTTATATGCTCCAATTTCACTTTTGAGACATTCATCGGGTCTATGTTGAAAAATTTCCTCACCATCCCCAAGAATTCTCGTAACCACAAGAGATTTATTCTCGATTTCATCTTTTAAAATTGCTCGCATTTCACCAAACGTTACATCATTCTTAATGTCCACTTCCAAACATGTACCATTCAAGACTATTTTTCTCACAGCTCCACCCTCTCGGTTAAATTATCAAATTATAAAATCAAGCCAATGTTTGTAATCGGGATTCTCACCTTTTGTAATTCTAAAAAACTCCGCTTGAATTTTTTTGGTTATTTCTCCTGCTCCAGGTTTTTTACCAAGACTAATATTATCAACTTCCCGAATAGGAGTAATTTCTGCAGCAGTTCCGGTAAAAAAAGCTTCATCAGCAATATATAAGGTATCTCTGGAAAAGTATTGTTCAACAACCTGAATCCCTAAATCCTTCGCAATATTAAACACAATATCTCTGCTTATTCCGTCCAGTACAGATGTTGTCGGTGGTGTTATAAGTTTATTGTTTTTTACAATAAAGATATTTTCTCCAGACCCTTCTGCAATATGCCCTAAAGTGTCGAGAAGGATTGCTTCTTCATATCCATCTCGTAAAGCCTCAAGTTTTGCAAGAATTGAGTTAACATAACCACCACATACCTTTGCTTTAGTCATTGAAATGTTTGGATGATGCCGGGTAAAAGAAGAAATCTTCGTCCTGATTCCGTTATCAAGCCCTTCTTGTCCAAGATAAGCACCCCATTCCCAGGCTGCAACAGCAAACATTACCTTATTTTGTATGCAGTTAAGTCCTAGAGAAGAATGGTCGAGGAAAAATAAAGGTCTGATATAGCATGAGGAAAGATTATTTACCTTTACGGTTTCAATAATTGCATTATAAACTTGCTCATACGATTCGTTAACAGGCATTCCGATAATTTTTGCAGAATTAAAGAGGCGATCAATGTGCTCTTTAAGTCGTAAAATTGCTGGTCCGTCAGCAGTTTCATAGCATCTGATTCCTTCAAAAACTCCAACACCATAGTGAAGGGTGTGGGTCATTACATGAACATTGGCATCATCCCAGTTTACAAATGTATCGTTGAGCCAAACCTTTAATCCGCTTTTATCATTCGTAGCCATAATTTAAAGTTTCTTAGAATAGGTTAAAATTAGCATTTACAAAACAACAACAATGAAAAATAAGTTGTTTATTCTAACATTTATTAAATAAAAAACAGGTTGATAGCTTTTACATTTAGGAAAATAAAATATGAAAAAAGATGCTTTAACGTATAACGCTCCTGTACGAATGGATTTTGCCGGGGGAACAATTGACCTCTGGCCACTCTATAATTTCTTTCAGCCGACAGTTGTTGTGAACATGGCAATTGACCTCAATGCCACAGTAACTATTCGGAAAACTAAGGATAAAGAAACAATTAAAATTTCTTCCATTGACCAAAAACAGGAAGTTACTCTTTATCCCGGCAATGAAAAAAAAATATATTTTGGAAGTAAGCTTCCTTTAGTAAGAAAAGTAATTGAGTATTATGGAGGTAAAGGGGGAATTGAGATTATTTCTGACTGTAAAGTTCCTGATGGTTCAGGACTTGGAGGTTCATCGTCATTGAATATAGCATTAAACGTTCTTTGTAACCATTTTTATAAAAAAGGTTTTACGGATGAAGAAATTTTAGAGGTTTCAAAAAATCTTGAATCTCAGGTATTAGGTATTCCTACCGGAACTCAGGATTACTACCCTCCTCTTTATGGAGGGGTGCAAATCATTCATTACCTGCCGGAAGGAATTAAAAGGGAGGAAGTTACTATTGATACCAACAAACTATTGAATCGGTTGGTTCTTGTCTATAGCCATAAACCAAAGTTTCATGGGATTAACAACTGGGATGTCTATAAAAGCTGTATTGATGGCAATAAAATGCTTATGAATAAGATGAAGAACCTCAGTGAAATTTCTCTCAAAATGGCAGAAGCTTTCAGAAATTCTGACTTTGATGAAATTGGAAAACTTATCAATGAAGAATGGCAAAAAAGAAGAGGTATTGCAAAGAATATATCCACACCGCTTATTGAACAAATGATTACGGCAGGACGTCAGTCAGGAGCAATGGCAGCAAAAGTTTGTGGAGCAGGAGGCGGTGGATGCCTCTTTTTTTACTGTAACGAAGGAACAAAAGAGGATGTACAAAACACCGTTGCATCTCTGGGGGGAACCATTCTTGATTTCACTATTGTTAAAAAACGTCCGGTAATTATTAAGGGCGCATAATATGCCCAAGGAAAATAAGCTGTTCACAGAGGAAAACAGTCTTAAAAATAAAACCTGTTTTATTATTCTCTTCCTCGTTCCCTTTATTACCTATTTTCAGGTTTTTACCTTTCAATTTGCATATGATGATTTTTATTCAGTCCTGCCTATGGTTGGATTGAAAGACCTTTCATCAATTCCCCGTTACTTTTACGAACCTGTTCACTTCTTTGATGAGGCAACGGGACAAATGGGAAAGCTCAACTATTACCGTCCTCTGGCAAACTTAACCTTAACTCTGGATTTTTACCTGTTCGGAAACAGCCCCGGTTGGTTTCATATTGAGAATCTTTTGCTTCATATTTTGAACAGCTCGCTTATCTTTTTGATTTTTAAAAGACTTATCGATGACAATACCTTTATTGCTTTAACGGGTGCGGTTTTGTATAGTGTCTTTCCCCTTTCAATAGAGATTATATCCATTTATCATTATCGGGTTGACCTTATTGTCACCCTATTTATTTTTCTTACTCTTTTCTCTGTGTTTAATACAGAAAAGAATTGGTTTTATATTACAGGAGTACTGTTTTTTCTTGCAATGCTTTGCAAAGAAACGGCAATTATTTTGCTCCTTTTAATTCCCCTCCTGAGACTTTTCTATTTTGAGAGAATTAACTGGAAGGAAGTTCTCCCAGTTCTTGTCCTTCCCATGCTTTTTTATTGGAGTTTACGTTTTAATGCTTTGGGTTTTTTCTTGCAGGGTGATAATTCAGTCAAGCTGGAAGGTTTTCTCAATACACTTTCCTTTGATGAAAGGTTGTTATATATATTTGATAGTCTGGGAAAAAAAGTTTCTTTTCTTTTCTTGCCTTTTTCCATTCCTCCCAAGGTGTTTGTTGAGCCGATTGAATCCTATGGGTTTGTATTACTCGGATTAACTTTTTTTGCGGGACTTCTTGGAGGTTCCCTGTTTCTGAGAAATATAAAGCTTGAGGGGTTTCTTTGTCTGTCGATACTTATTTCCTGGTTTCCTGTTTCATCAATTCTTATTTCTGTCCCTGATTTCGCAAGTCCCCGCTTTTTTTATTACTCTGCACCTTGGTTGATCCTGTTACTTCTTTCCTTAATCGTAAAACTTCCTCAAAAAGCAGTAAAAATAATATTCATCGGTTTTTTATTGCTATTTTGGTCGGTAAGTTCTTATTTTCAAAAAAACCAGTTTAGAAATAATTTGTCAATGTCTTTAGCCACCTTGAATTATTATCCGAAAGAACCATCTTTGCTTAACGTTGTTGGATTAGAATATAAAAAGAGAGGAGATTATATTTTGTCTGAGCGGTATTTTAAAAGCTCTTTACATGAACTGGAACAAAATAAAAAGCTCACAGCTCCTTTGTCAAGAAAGGCATTTGTTGGACTTACAGAAATACAAATTCGTAAAAAAGAGTTTGGAATGGCTCTCAATACTCTGGAAAGGGCATTAACGATTTTCCCTGAGGACGAAAACCTTTACTATCTCAAAGCGGTGGCATATTTTGAACAAGGAAACTTTACCAAAGGAATCGAAGTTGCCATCAAAGGAAAACAATATGAAAAGCAAAAAGGAAGGTTTGAAGCTCTCATTAAGATGGCAAAAGAGAAAAAAATCGGTGATAAGAAAAACTGATAAAAGGAGTATAAATAATCCAAGAGCTTTTTATTTATATTCTTGTTTGTTGATTGAATGTTTTTTAAGCTTTTCCCGGAATGTTTTACGGTTAACTCCCGCATGATCAGCAGCTTTACCAATTCTCCCTTTATATTTTCCTAGTGTTTCGGTGAGGTAGCTTTTTTCTGCTTCTCCAGCAACTTTTTCAATAAAATCGTTTAACTTTAGCTGGATATTTGCTTCAAAAGTGTGTGGAGCGAAAGAATTCTTTACTTTCTGCTTCGATAAATATTCGTCTTTGCACAGTAGTGCCGAGCGCTCAATTTCATTCATGAGTTCACGGATATTGCCTTTCCAGTCAGATTGAATAAGAAAATTCATGTAATCGTCGCTAAACCCTTTTATTTTTTTCTGGTATTTCCTGTTTACTTCATCCAGTGCATGAGCAGCAATAAAAGGGATTTCATCTTTTCGTTGCCTGAGGGTAGGTATCGTAATGGGAAAAACATGAATTCGATAAAAAAGATCTTCCCGAAACATTCCATCCGCCACTTTTTTCTTGAGGTTACAGTTTGTTGCGCAAATTAACCTGAAATTACTCTTTACCGTTTTGTTGCTTCCTAAAGGGGACCATTTTTTTTCCTCAATGACCTTAAGAAGCTTTGGTTGAAGTGATAGAGGAAGATCTCCGATTTCGTCCAAAAGTAACGTTCCTCCATGTGCTTCTTCAATTTTTCCTTTTCTATCGTGAGTTGCTCCCGTAAAGGCTCCTTTTACAATGCCAAAAAGTTCACTTTCAATCAAATCCTGAGGAATTGCTGAGCAGTTTATTGAGACCAAAGGCATTTTCGCCCTGTTTCCTGATTCATGAATAATTTGGGCAAGACGTGTTTTACCTGTGCCTGTTTCTCCTTCCAGCAGTACAGTTATATCTGTATCAGAAACGGCTTTAACTTTTTCAAGAGTATCTATCATTTGTGGAGACACTGCCACAATATTTTTTTGGGTATTTTCTGCTTTAAGGTTTTTCAGAAAAGGTATGAGGGATTTCTTTGGCGGTTTTGATTCAATTTTTTCTATCGTCTTGAGAAGTTTTTCAGAACGATAAGGTTTTTCGATATAAATGTCAAAAGGCTCAACAAGGTTGTATCGGTTAATTTCAAGACTCAGGGGGTCTATTAAATGAACAAATGTTGCTGTTTCAATAAGCTGTTTATTCTTTTTCAGGATTTCGATAAAATCCCTCATAAACAGGTTGTAGTCAAAGATAATAATATCCGCTCCTTGGGTAATCTTGTGTTCCACCTCCTGTTTATCAAAAGCAGAGAGTACATGGAATTTACTCTCAAGATTGGAACGAATCGATGCGGTTATGGTTTGGTCATTTAACCAAACTAATATTTTTTTCATAAAAACTTTCAGTAAGAAATATTTTTAATTCTTAAGGTATTATATTAAACTACCATATGCGCAAAATAGCGTTTTTTCTTCACCTTATTAACTGTTCTCCTAACGTTATATTCAACATCAATGGTGGTAACAAATATTATAATAACCCCTTAATTACCTTGCCTTATTGGGCAAAAATCCTATTTATTTTCTTTTTTATAAATCAGATTAATTCATGAAGGCATTAAAAATATTTATACTCTTTCATATTTTCTTCTTTGCTTCTCTGGAGTTTTCTTTTGCAACGAACCTTGAACTTTCAGCAAATCCGGAGACAGCAGGAATTTACGAGAGGGTTCTCTTAACGGTGAAGGTAACAGATGGTGACCTTAAAACCTCTCCGGGTATTAAGGGAACTGATGCAATTAATATCGAAAACAGTGGAAAAAGCAGTAGTTTTTCCATGATTAACGGTAAATCAGAAAGTTCTGTTACCTATTCTTTTGTTGTAACCTCAACAAAAAAAGGTTCTTACAGTATATACGCTGAAGGAGAGGACGATAACGGAAAAATCCAAAGTAATAAAATTACTTTAAATATTACCGATGTACAACAAAACCAAAAGAAGTCAGGGCTCGACAACGATAAGCTCTTTATAAAAACAGAGCTTTCAGCGGCAAAAGGTTTTTTACAACAGCAAATTAATTACAAACTAAAGTTTTATACCGCCTACGATATTCAGGAAACCAAGTTGACCCTGCCTTCCTTTGAAGGTTTTTGGGTCGAGAATGTTGGAAAGGAAAAACAATATACTGAAATGATTAATGGTCACAGGTTTATTGTCTTTGAAATAAATAAGGCACTCTTTCCACAAAAGGAAGGACACTTTGAACTGGAGCCTGCAAGGATTTATTGCAAAATTATTCAAAGAAAACAGCAGAGAGACCCTTTTGGACAGTTTTTTAACGACCCTTTTTTCATGAACCCCTTTTCTCAGGGAAATTTGATTAGCCAGACTGTTGTTTCTAAAACAAACATTATTGATGTTGTTCGGTTGCCAGAGAACCCTAAGGGAACTTCTTCTGAACTTGTAGGAAACTACTTCCTTTCGGAATCATTATCATCAAAGGATTTAAAAGTAGGGGATTCAACCACGCTAACCATACAAATAAGTGGCGATGGTAACCTGAACCTCTTTGAACTTCCAGAAATAAACATTGAATCCCTTAAAAGCTATAAGGATAAGCCTGTAGTAACACAATCAATTCAAGGGGACAAGGTCGTCTACTCCAAAGAATTCAAGGTTGCCCTCATTCCAGAAAAAGAGGGCGTTATTACAATTCCCAAGATTGAAATCCCCTATTACAATACATTTGAAAATAAATGGGCTGTTCTCTCTGGTAAGGAATTTATTCTGACCGTTACTAAAGGAACTAAAAGTATTGCGCCCTCCAAAGAGGAAATTGTTGCTGAAAAAAAAGTCATCCCAACGAAAAAAGCCACTGTTTTGGGAAAGGATATTCTACCCATCTTTTCTGGCGATGCTCTTTATACTGATGTAGGAGTAAATGACAACCTGAATACTTTTTTGTATGTTTTTGTTGGAATTTTCTTTCTTTTTGGCTGTTCTCTTCTTTATTATTACTCTTCTTATCGTCCGAGCTTTGACACAGACCACATGAGAAGAACCAAGGCTGCATCAAATGCTTCAAGAAAATTAAAAACAACCAACGATATTCATGAAACTTCTCTCATCCTTAAAGAATTTATTGGGGATAAGACCAATAGGCAGGGTGTATCACTTACTTCTGAGGAAATAAAAGCACTTTTCGATAGTAGGGAAATTAACCCTTCAGTAACAGAAACCGTATTGAAACTATTGGAAGAAATAGAAGCAAGCCTTTATGGAGGAGTAAATGATATCAACCTCAAGGAAATTAAAAGTAAAGTTCAGGAAATTATCAGGGAAATTGATTTATTACTATGAAAAAAACAGCACTTTTTATCTTTTGGTTTTTTATCTTCGCACTTCACCTTGTTTCTTATAGCAATGAGAGTAGCAGCAGGGAACTCATTCAGCAGGGAAATCATAACTATTTAGAGGGAAGATACAGTACCGCATTGGATTTTTACCTAAAAGCTTCTGAAAAAATAACGAACGGGTACCTTTATTACAATATAGGTAATTGCTATTACCGATTAGATAAGGAAGGCGAGGCTTTTGCCTATTATCGTAAAGCCCAAAAACTTATACCGGGTTTTCAAGACCTTCATGCAAATATTGGCTATTTAATGGAAGAAAAAACGGATGAACTTGCCGGGGAAACGACCTTTAAATTGCTGAAATCAGTGCTGTTTTTTCATGACTCACTTGCTTTGCCACAGCTATTAACGTTAGTTTTAATTTTTCTTGCATTTAGCTTGATATTTTTTACTCTTAGGGTTTACTTACATAAAAATCGGTTTACATGGCTTACTTTTAAAAAAGCTTCCTCCGAGTTCTTTACTCCCAAGTGGAACATAGAGGTAAGTAGTGATATTTCCAATACCTGCATCAAACTTTTTAAATTGTTCCTTATATTGCTTTACCCATTCTACTTTTGCCATAGTAATTTCAAATGTATTCCCCACTGGAATGAGTTTTCTTTGAGCATAATATTCCATTATAGAGTTTGCTTCTAACTCTGAGTTCCCTCCATATTTTTTAGGTACAAAAACAATATCACCCTTTTTTGTATTTTCTCGAATTATTAAACATAAAGGTAAAGCCTTTTTGAATTCCTTCAACACAAGTCTGTTGGCCCACATCCCATCTCTAAGTGGATTTGGGTATTTACTTAAGACTGGTTTGCAAGGCTATCAATAAAATCGAGATAGATTACTGAAAGACCAAAAAAGAGCATACTTATGAAGGAAATAAATCGGTCTTCAAAAAAACGTATAAATAAGTACCAAAACAAAAGAGCGATACTTCCAAAAAAAATGGGCAGGAGAGTTGCTGGATAGCGATAGTTATCAAAAAAGACAGCGACTACCCCAGTAATTAATGCATGAAGAGAAGGGTAATGTGTGTATCGTCCAAAGGGTTTATTGTTTTCTATAAAATTATTAACATAACCTGGGCTAAAAAAAGGGA
>JADGAW010000219.1 GCA_015231815.1 Nitrospinota bacterium | reverse complement strand
TCGAATTTCAAGATAAAAACGCAATGCACCAATGCTAAACCAGGCAACCTTATCGTCAGGAATAAGACATAGCTGCTTTATTAAATCTTCATATAGATTCTTCCACCCTTCCACCATTATCAAAGGGTCAAAGTGAAGTCCTACCTTATAACCAGCATGTAAAACTTTTTGTATCGCCTCCAGGCGTTGTTCCAATGAAGCACTAAAAGGCTCAAGCTCATCAATAATAGCTTGGGGGTTTACCGACCAGGAAATTACCGTCCGGTTATTATGGGAAATTGACAAAAGACTTTCAACGGAGTTCGATTTTGTCTTTAATTCAAATAAATAGTTCTCTTTCCGGGAAAAGAACTCAACAAGCTGTTTACCAGCAAGAGTTATTTCCTCAAGATGCAAACTATCAGTTAACTCTCCCGTTCCAATACGAATTAAGCCTTTTTGAGTTTTGGCGTATTCCTCAAGTTTTTGTAAAGCCCCCTTAATGTTAAGGTTAATGGAAATTACCGGATTATTGTGTAAATATTCCTGAAGAATACAGTAATAACAATCGATAGTACACCCTTTTTGAATGTTCAGGGTGTAATAGTTACAACAGAGAAAACCATCAGTTCCCGGACATTTTTTAATTAAATCCCCTTTATAACTTTCCAGAATAAGAATTTGTTTTCCTTCAAGAATTTCATCATGTGCTTTTGTTAACTGCTTTTCTGCAGAGGCATAGGGTCTATCAGAAACAATTACCTCAAAGTCTCTGTCATTAACCTTTTTTAATCGATGAATAATTTCTGCGGCAAAAGAATTGTTTTCATCATTCCTTTGAATAATGACCGCCTTAAATCTATAAAACATCAACTTTTTCCCAATGTTGACTACCTTTTACAAAAAAACCAATAAAGGTAAAGTCTTCGTTATCATTGATTTCAAGAACAACAGGAATAGTGTCTTTCTTTACCTGTAAAGCCATTCCGCATGATGATTTTATTTTTACCGGCTTAATTATTGGTCGAACCTTTATCATTCTATCCCTTAGCAGGGACTCAGCCTTTAAGGTTTCGTGTGTGGTGTTATAAACGAGAAATATCATGTCATTCATGTGCAGGGATTATATCAATACACCTTTTAAATACATTCTTCGTCACAGTTATTGTTTGCAAGGATGAAGGAGACTATCTTGAGTTTTACCTGATTGTGACTATAATATTTTTTCTTAATTTTGATACTCATAATTCAAAATTACCAACAAAATAAGTATCGATGAAGATTAAAATTCTTTTTCTTATTATTGCCACGACGCTATTTATACCTTTAAGCTGCTCGGCTGAAGAAATTGGGTTGCAATTTCTTGTTAAAGAAACTGTAACCGATTACACTCAACGGGAAAACAAAACAAAAAAAATCAATGCTATTGTGAACGAGGTAAACAGTTATTTCCTCAAAAGTGGCGTCAACCTCTATGCAACGGTCAATTACATTGCTTTTCAACCTATCCGCTCAAACGATACTGTTACGATTTTGCAGGAAATGTATGAAAGAAGAGGCGATTTTATTACCCTTGCTGTTACAGCAGATGAATATGGTGCAGATTTCACTATTGCTATTGCTGACGGGATGAGACTCAATGGGAAAAACGCCTGTGGTCGGGGATATGATGTTAACCAAACAGTTGAGGAAATTTCGCAATCTAAGCGAGCCGTAGCAGTAATTCAACTCGTTTGTGGAGCCCATACTCTGGCTCATGAACTGGGGCACTTAATGGGACTTAATCATGGTTTCCTCATTAATTCCTGTATTCCGGGAAAAGGACATACAAGTGCAATTGAACCCTACGCAAATGGTTACGCTGAGGGAAATTGTGATGGAAGACCTCAGGCTGGTGAATTTGGTACCATTATGGTCGGGGGATGGATACGAAATGTCAACGGACACAATAAGAGTAGCGTGGAGATATTTTCCAACCCCGATATTTATAATAAAAGCTGCGGGAAAAAAGGTCGATGTGGTGACCTAAACTCCGCAAATGCTGCTAAAGCACTTAATAAATATGCGAAGATATATGCTTCTCATGAGGAACCAGATGTTCACACCCTCTTTTATAAGGACAACGCCTTAAAGGAATGCATGAGAAAAAACTATAAGAGAAAAGAAGTTACTGAATTAAAGAAACTTACCTGCCAAAACTTCAAAATTAAAAGTTTAACCGGACTGGAGCAGCTTAACCATTTGGAAACGATTGATTTCAGCAACAACGAAATAACTTCAATCATCCCAATAATGAAAACACCTCCAAACCAACTCACAGAAATTAATTTGGAGGGTAACATAACAATTCCCTGTCGGGAAATTAAAACGTTAAAAGAATATGCAAAAGATGCCCACATCACTGAACCAAAGCACTGTTTAGAAAAACTCCATTAAGAAACCTTACACTCTTCACTCTTCACTCTTCCAAAGCTGATTTTTCCATAAACACCTTCATTTTTTGCTCCGGTAAACCCTTTTCCGGGATATGATTGTCCAGTGATGGCAAGATAGCCAAGCCAGCTAAAACAAACTGCTTCGAAGGCAGAGCTGTTAATTCCCATCTCATCAGAACTTTTTACTTGAGCAGGAGATAAGGTGTCAGCCAGACATTTCATGAAAAAGCTGTTCTTTACCCCTCCACCCATAACAATACATGTGAGTTCACTATTTAAGGGTAACGTTAAAAGGTCAACAATAGAATTCTTAAGAGAAACCACTGTTACTTCAAGAGCAGTTCTCAAAAGATCGTTATCACTAAGCCCTTCCCCTTTAAGTATCATATCCTTAACAAATACTTCCCCAAACTCTAATCGACCACATGATTTAGGATACGACTTTTCAAAATAAGAATGTTTGAGCATTTCATTCAAAAGTTTCTGGTTGCATCTTCCTTTTTCTGCCATTTCACCATTTTTATCAAACCCTTTTCCCATTAACTGCTGCATTAGTCCGTCCATCACCATATTTGCCGGACCTGTATCAAAGGCAATTAATTCATTGCTGTCATTATCAATATATGTAATGTTGGCAATTCCCCCAAGATTAACCACAATTGTCTTTGGGGAGATTTTACCAAAGAAAACCTTATGACAAACAGGAGCCAAAGGAGCTCCTTCCCCTCCAAGAGCAATATCAGCCATTCTGAAATCACTTATTGTTGTTATTCCTGTTGTTTTTGCAATACAATCACCATCTCCTAACTGCAAGGTTGCTGACGTTTTTTCAAATTCATGTGCGTTGTTAAACTCTTTATTGGGAGTATGAGAAAAAGTCTGCCCATGACTTCCAATAAAATCCACCTCTTTATTTTCCAACCCGCATTCTTTAATGAAGTTGTTTATACATTCTCCATAATAAAAACCAAGGTAGCTGTTTAAACGGGATATCTCATCAATGCTTACCTGTTTAAGATGGGAATTATCTGCAAAAGAAATAAGTTTTTTCCGTAAATTCTTTTTATAGGGAAACTCTTTATAATTGATTAATTGAGGTCTTTCAGTGGAAGATGTAATTTTGGTTAGCGCAATATCCAGACTATCGACCGAAGTTCCAGACATTAACCCGACACCAACTAAGGTTTTGTTTTTTTGATGTATTGCCATAGAGGTTGGCATGAGAGAAGTTACGCTCCTTCTAGAGGAGTTTCCTCCACCATAGCTTCGTCTGCAGACTCAGCCACTGGCTCAGCAGCAGGTTCAGCTACTGCTTCTTCAGGAGTTTCAGAGGGTGATTTCGTTGCAAAAACTGCTTCTATCTTTTCATGAAGAGCATCTTCTCGAAAAGGCTTGATCAGATATTCTGATGCCCCAAGACTTCGGGCTTCTTTTTCATTTTCCTCAACGTTCTCAGCAGTTACAACAATAATTGGTACGCTTTTATAGTTTTCCATCTCACGAACTGCTTTGAGAAAATCTCGGCCGTGAATTTTTGGCATATGCCAATCCAGAAGTATTAAATCAAACTGCTCGTTCTTTACTTTATTTAATCCGTCCTCACCATTTATTGCTTCATGGACTTTTGTGTATCCAAGTTTTTTCAAGACTGCTCTCATAACTACAACCATCATATGAGAATCATCAATAATTAAGACATTAAGGTCATCATTAATACCAGCCATTTTCTACCCTTTAATATAAACAGATTAACAATGTACTGCAATTGCAAAATATTTTACCCTAAGGAAAAATTATTT
>JADGAW010000218.1 GCA_015231815.1 Nitrospinota bacterium | reverse complement strand
CAACGGTAACATCTGCTTTTTTTCTCTTATGAAAATCCAGCATCTGATTTACTTCCATTTTGTAAATATGGTCACCACCAAAGACAAAAATATATTTGGGGTTTTCTTCTTTAATAAGGTTTATGTTTTGATAAATTGCATCAGCAGTTCCCCTATACCAATGAGCACCGTGCCTCATTTGTGCAGGTACTAAATCGACATAGGCACCAAGGCTCCTGGGCAAGCTCCACGTAGTATTTATGTGTCGGTTTAATGATTCAGACTTGAATTGTGTGAGAATATTAATTTTGTAAAAGCCAGAATTAATAAAGTTGTTGATTACAAAATCAATAATTCTGTATCGACCTCCAAAGGGTACAGCAGGTTTTGCTCTTTCCTTTGTGAGGGGGTGAAGACGTGTGCCCTCGCCCCCAGCGAGAATCATAACCAGAGCTTCAGAATTCTTTCTCATTACCTTACCTTTTGTTTAGTTTGAACATTTAAGCTTACTAACCTTAATTTGTTGCGGTTTTCCCCTCTTCAATTTCTTTAACATATTCCTGAGCCCGGTCAGCCATGGAAGTTCCGGAAAACTTTTGAATAACCTCTTTATAGGCGGCGAGTGCCTTATCCTTATCTTTTAGCAGATGGTATGAGCGGGCAATTTTATATTTTGTTTCCGGTAATTTGTTTGAGTGGGGGTATTGTTTAATGAGTTCATTAAAGGCATTTATTGCCATTTTATATTTTTCTTGACTGTAATAGCTTTCGCCAATCCAATACTGTGCATTGTCAGAAAGAGAAGTTTCCGAGAAATTTTGCAGGAATGTTGTAAAACCGGTAATTGCTAAATCATAGTTTTGTTTTAAGTAATCGTTGTATGCTGTTTTATAGGAGTCTTCCATGCTCATGCTTGAAACAATAATTTTCTTTTCTTCTTTTTTTCTTTCTCCTTTTTCTTTTGATACTTTATTGTTGTTTTTTTTCGGTTCCTGAAAAACGGTAAGTCCCATTTTTTCTTGAATTGAGGCAAGTTGTTTTGATAGGGTATCTTCAGTTTGATAGAGTTTATAACTTAAGTCCTGAAGAGTCATTTTAATAGTGCTTACCTGATACGTAAGGTCTTTATCAACAGATGAGCCACCTTTTGATGTTTTCTCCAAAGCTTGCTGAAACATAGTGTTTGTTTGTTGTGACGACTTTGACATTGACTCCAACTGTTGTTGAAGTGAGGTTAAGGTGTAAGAAAATTCCTCAAATTTTCCGGTAATTTTTTGTAATGAATCAATAATATCCCTCAGTTCAGACTTGTTTGCAGAGAGCTCATTGGATGTGCCACCTTTCTCGAGTTTATTGATTCTTTTTGAGAGGTCATCCATTTTATCCAGAACCCGATTCTCAAAAATCAAGAGTTGTTCACTGATTGTTTTATTGGTTATGGGCTGGGATTGTGCAAGAGTTGTTGAAAAGAGAGAAAAGAAGAGAATGGGTAAGCTTAAATAAGAAATTCTTATCATTATTGCCTGATTAAAAGAATTTAAAAGATTGAGGAAGTTGGAATGAACCTGATTGATGTAAAGAGGGGTCGGTTTCCCGACCCCTCTAATTTATTTACCTGACATCAAAGTGAGCACGTCTATTTAACTGATAGCATGACTCATTGGCAGCATTACACTGAGGTTTTTCTTTTCCATAAGAAACTGTTGAAACTGCTTCAGCAGGAAAACCCATGGAGATAAGAACATCTTTAACCACCTCAGCTCTTTTTTGTCCAAGAGCAAGGTTGTATTCAGTTGTACCTCTTTCATCGCAATGACCTTCGATTAATACTGAAACGCCTTTTCCCATTTGTAGTACAGAGAAATTCTTGGCAATTGCGTTTCTTCCTGCATCGGTTAACTGTGCTTTATCAAACTCGAAATAAACATCAGAGATATTTGCATTGATTTCAGCAACTGACATATGAGTTTCCTCTTGAATTTTGTCAGTATCTGCATTTGCTTCAACACCTTCTCCAACTGCTTCTTCCATTTTTGCTGCTTTTTTTCCACAACTTTGTAGAGAAAAAGCCAGAGAAAAACCAATAATTAAAACACCAAGCTTAGTAGTGAAAGCTTTCATAATTTACGCCTCCTATCTTATTATTAATAAAAAAGTAGAAATCCAAAGAACATTTATTATACATGATTTTAAATATCCGCATGTTAAAAAAACATTACATTAGCGTGTAAAAAAAGACCATGCGGGGTTTTGGGCTCCTCCTTTTATAAAAGTTATACGACTTGTTGTTCCGCTTTCCATATTCAAGCGATAAAGCTGATATTCTCCAGTTCTATTAGAACTATAAAGAATAAAGCGTCCGTTTGGTGACCACGTTGGTGACATTGAATCAAATCTGCTTTCAGGTGTCAAATAATGAATTTTCTTATCCGCAATTGTAACGACAGCGATTCTCATTACTCCTTTAATCATCGCTGTAAATGCAATTTTATCGCCATCTGGTGACCAGGAAGGCTCGGCATTATAGTTCCCTTCAAAAGTTAATCGTTCTGCATTTCCCCCCTCCACATCCATCATAAATATCTGAGGTCCTCCATGTCTGTCACTTTCAAAAGCTATGCGTTTTCCGTCAGGAGACCATGTGGGAGAAGTTTCAATAGCGGGATTATTGGTGAGGTTATATTCTTTTGCTGTATTCATATTGCGAATGAATATATCTGCGTTTTCACCTTTTGAATAACAGTATGCTCCAAGGATTCCGTTTGGAGCAATTGCTATAGAGTTATTGAGTCCTCTTTTATTGGAAAAAACTCTTTTCTTTCCTTTAATGACATTGTATTCAATGATATTTGGGTTATCGTTCTGGTAGGTTGTATAAAATACCCTTTCATTGTCAGAGGTCCAGGAAGCTGAAATCGCAATATTATTTTTATCTGAAATTCTTAGGGTATTTACTCCATCATAGTCGGCAACATATACGTTCTTCCTTCCATTTGTTTTTGATTCAAAAAGAATTCTTGTTGTTGCTATTCCTTTTTCTCCCGTTAAGAGCAGCAGAACATCATCGGCAAAGTTATGAATAATTAACCGTAAAGCATTTAATTTTCCCTGATATTTTTTTTCAAGAATCAACTCTTTGCTCTTAATATTGTAAAGTTTGAAGGAGAAAGTAAGCTGATTATTACTTTTATACGTATATGTTCCGGTAGCAATATAGTCCACTCCAAAAAGTTTCCATTCTTCAAAATCCATCTTAGAGGAATTTTGGCTTTGAAGAAAAGCTTTATTAATGAGGGTAGTATCCCAAATTATGCTGAAATAATCGGTTACATGAAGGTCACTTCGCAAAACTGTAGCACTTCTGTTAAGTTCATTTGCATTGATATTAAATGTTTTCTTCTCGGGAAGGAAGTCAGGTATGGCAATCTTAACCTTTTCCATACCCTTTCTTGCAACATTTAAATAGACATCGCTTTCAGCTAAAGCAGTTACTGTATATAAAAAAAGAAATAATACCGTCAGGGCAATTTTTTTCATATTAACGTTACATTTAATTTAAGCAATTAACTCGTGTTCCTGGTCAAGTTGAAGAGAATTATTTTTTTCTTCCTCCCATTGTTCATAGTGAACGATATCTTCCAACCCAATTCTTGGAGCCCACTTTTCTTTTTCCAATAGGGGTATTTCTGAAAACTCCTTTGGATATCCAATACATAAATAGGCGACAGGAATAATGTCCTGAGGTATTTTTAATGCCTGATGTATTTCCTCATTTTTCAAAATGCTTACCCAGCCAACGCCAATTCCTTCGGCTCTTGCAGCAAGCCACATATTTTGTACAGCACAAACTACGCTGTATAGGTCGGTTTCCAGAATACTGTGTTTACCAATAATATAGGGACCAAACCGTTGTCTATCGCAGGTAATACAAATATTTATAGGAGAATCAAGAATTCCTTCAAGTTTAAAACTATCGTATTTTTCCTTTCTTTCTCCTTCAAAAAATTCTCCAGCTTCTTTCTTTTGTAAATTAAAGGAGGCTTTGATTTTTTTTCTTGTTTCAATATCCTTTATGACAATAAAGTTCCAGGGTTGTGAATAACCAACAGAAGGAGCATGATGTGCTGCATCAAGAATTTTCATCAATGTTTCTTCAGGAACTGGAGTATCCTTGAAGTTTCGAATATCCCTTCTTTTATATATGGCTTCATAAACCCCCTTCTTTTTTTCTTCAGAGAA
>JADGAW010000217.1 GCA_015231815.1 Nitrospinota bacterium | reverse complement strand
GTAAACAAAAAAATCAACGCACTATTATTTGAAGGTAACAGATTGCAGGAACAGGGATTATTTGATGATGCAATTCTTTGTTATAACAAAGCTTTAGAGGTTGGTGGAGAAAATGTTGAGGTCATGAACGAGAAAGCAACAACGTACCTGAAAATGGGCGACCTAGATCAGGCTATTAGTCTTTATAAACAAATTATCAGCATAGAAGAAAACTTTCCACGGGCATATCAGGGACTTGGAACTGCTTACGCCCAACTTGGCGATATTCCTTTGGCAAAGAGGAACTGCATGAAAGTTCTGGAACTCGAGCCCCATAACGTTCAGGTACATTATGACGTAGGTGCACTTTACCTTGAAGAAGGAAGTTTTGAGATTGCTAAAAGTTACTTTGAGTCAGGAATTAAAATAAATCAGAAATTTATTAAAAACTATCTTGGTCTTGCTAAATACCACGAACAACAGGGAAGTGAGAAAAATGCCTTGAACGTTTACCGGGAAGCAATAAAACATAATCCTAACCAAACCTTCCTCTATTTAACCGCCGGAGATTTTTGCTTGAAACATGACCTTTTCTCTGCAGCAGAAGCTATTTTTGAAAAGGCAATAAGTATTAATGAAGGTCATTTGCACCTCTACAATAGAATGGGAATTGCCTTAAGAAAGCAAAAAAAATATGACAAAGCGATAGAAAACTACCAGAAAGCACTGAAAATCAACTCAAAAGAACCAAACCTTTACTTCAACCTGTCAAAGGCTCATTATCTGAAAGGAGATGAACACTCTGCAGTAAGCGAACTCCTGAGAGGATTTAAGCTTTGCCCCGACCTTGATAACTGGCTGAAATTTGAAGAGGATACCTGTTTTTCCAAGCTTATTGCAAAGCACCCTGATAAATTCAAAAAACCCCTCATGTAAACATTACCCTACCCTGAAACTTCACTTCATTGTTCAAAGTGAATATTGAGAGCAGAGTTATGCCACCAAAGAAGGAAGATTTTTATCATACGATGAGCATTGCATCGCCATAACTAAAAAATCGGTATTTTTCTTTCACGGCATGATCATAAGCTTTACCGGTAATATCTTCACCAGCAAAGGATGAAACCAAAAGTAACAGGGTCGTTTTGGGAAAGTGAAAATTTGTTATGAGAGAATCAACAACCTTAAAATCGTACTCCCCATAAATGTAAAGGGAACTTTTTCCCGACAATTCAATTCTTGGAGCAGTGCTTTCTCCTTCTTTTCCTTGGTTGTCCTGTAATAATTCCCCAGAATTTTTGGAGAAACAAAAGTCCTTAAAGACTGTCTCCAACGTTCGTGTTGCGGTACTTCCTACAGCTACGACCCTTTTACCCTCCTTTTTTGTTTCAATGATTTTCTTAAAAACCGTCTGTGACATTTCGTAAGATTCTGGTTCCATAACATGCTCTGTGTAATCCTCTCCCCTAATTGGCTTAAAGGTTCCAAAACCAACATGCAAAGTTACGGTGGCAATCTCAACTCCTTTTTTTCGTAAATCGTCAAGAATGTTTTCCGTAAAATGGAGTCCGGCAGTTGGAGCAGCAACTGAACCTTTTTCCTTAGCGAAAACCGTCTGATAACGTTTTGGATCGTCATATTCTTTCTGATTCGATTCTTTACGCTTTTTTTCGATATAGGGAGGAACGGGCATTTCTCCAATACTTTCCATCCATGAAAATAATTCTTTCTTAAGAGAGCGATAATTGAAAATAACCTCTTCATCTTTTTTTTCATCAACAACAATTGTCGAGCCATCAGGAAAAAGGATTTTTTCATTGGGTTTAAGTCTCGAAGCACCTTTTATTAATCCACTCAATTGATAATCACCGAGATCGTTGAGAAAAAGAACTTCAACCTCCTTTTTATTTTTCTCCCGTACACCTTTCAGTTTTGCCTTTATAACCTTTGTATTGTTGAGTACCAGAAGGTCGCCCGCATCAAGATAATCAATTATATTCTTAAAACATTGGTCGGTGATGGTTTGTTTTTTTCTATCAACCACCATCAGACGAGAAGTATCACGCTCATCCAGAGGTTGTGTTGCGATTAATTCCTCCGGCAACTGATAGTCAAAGAATGGGTTTTTATTATTCACTTCTCTTGTTTATTTACGAGGGTTTATTTTGAAGGGGTAATACACAATGTAATGATAAAAAACTATTCTCAGGAACCAGCATTGGCAATGGTCTTATTGATAAGAAGAAGAATTTCATCAACATTTCTGTTGTGCATAAGAGCGGTTTGCTCAATAGTTTCAGTTTTGTAGCTGGGACATGTAAAGCAACTTGCTCCATATTCCTTTTCAAAAAGCTCCTTTACCTCTGGATGTTTTTCCATTAAATCGCCAATCAAAGTATTTTTGTTGATTTCAAAAGGTTTTTTATCGCCACTCATTGGATTATTAAGTTCGCTTAGGAGTTTATTAATATCCACTCCATGTTTTGCAGCAGCCATGTGAATTTGTACCGGAGGTAGGTTATCCCGATGTTCCTTGTTGGCAAGCCCTTTGAGTCCGGCATTTATAAATATATCAAGTTTTTCCGGATATTGGGAGAGAACGTCCCTTACCAACATTTCTCCTGTTATTTTTGAAGAACTCACGGTTTTTGTTTCTGTTTTACTTTTTGCAACGGTTTCAGACGATCGTTCATGTTCTATCGTTTCACTCTCCTTGTCATTGAGAAGAGGAAAAAGGATGTAAACAAAAAGCCAAACGGAGACCAATCCGGTCATGAGAAAAAATGTATAGGAAAAAGATGGTTCCACGGGGTGTAAAAAGACCATCCCAATTAATCCAGCATTTGAAAGATAAAAATGAACCCGCACCAACTCCTGATTTTTTATCTTAGTTGCATTAAAGCGGGGAATTACATGATAGGCAATACCAAAAATAAACATCGCCATAAAACCAAAGAGGTTGAGATGAACATGGGCAAACCTCAACGGTTCCAGAAAGTTAAAGGAGTAGCTAAAGCCGAGAAAGGTTCCAATGATCAGATAAATTAATGCAGCTTTTATGAATAATCGTGGGTATAGTTCCATTAATTTTTAGTTAAGAATTCATTTCATAGGACACCCTGTTAAAGGGTTTGATTGATAGGAGTGATTATTAGGAAGACAAAATATTTCCCAATAAAATAGTTAAAGCAATATGAAAGGGTATAGGGTAACTGTTGGAAGACCTAACATTTAGACCTTCCAACCTTAAAACCTTTTAGAGATAACCTATATTAGGCTTTTCCAGCACTGCCGAGAACTTTTTCGTTTTTGTGTTTTATGAGCTTAATGAGTTCATCACGGGCTGGACCAAGATATTTTCGTGGATCAAACTCACCAGGATTTTCTGCAAGCACTTTCCTTATCATAGCTGTTACGGCAAGTCTGCCATCGCTGTCGATATTCACTTTACATACCGCAGATGTTGCTGCTTTTCTCAATTGATCCTCTGAAACTCCGCAAGCCCCGTCAAGTTTTCCACCGTACTGATTAATCATATCAACATATTCCGGCACAACCGAAGAAGCTCCATGTAAAACAATGGCAAAACCGGGAATTCTTTTTTCCACTTCTTCCAAAATATCAAATCTTAGCGGAGGTGGTTCTTCACCGGGAGCAACCTTAAACTTAAAAGCTCCGTGGGAGGTTCCGATAGAAATTGCAAGACTATCTACTCCCGTTTTTTCAACAAATTCCACAACCTCATCCGGCTGGGTATAATGACTTACCTCATGAGAAACCTCATCTTCAATTCCAGCTAATACTCCAAGCTCTCCTTCAACAGTAACACCTCTTGGATGAGCATATTCAACAACTTTTTTCGATAAAGCAATGTTTTCCTCAAAGGGAAGATGAGAGCCGTCAATCATAACCGAAGAAAAACCAGAATCAATACATGATTTTGCTGTTTCAAAGGAATCCCCGTGATCAAGATGAAGAACAATGGGAATTTCAACACCATTTGCCTGTCCTATTTCCTTAGCCATTTCCACTGCACCAAGAGCCATATAACGTAACATAGTTTCATTGGCGTAGTTTCTTGCTCCTTTGGAAACTTGAATAATTACCGGAGACCGGGATTCAACACAACCAATAATGATTGCCTGAAGCTGTTCAAGGTTATTAAAGTTATATGCTGGAATTGCATATTTTCCTGCCATTGCCTTTTTAAATATTTCTCGACTATTTACTAAACCTAGGTCTTTATAATTAATTTCTTT
>JADGAW010000216.1 GCA_015231815.1 Nitrospinota bacterium | reverse complement strand
AAACCATGACCATTACCTTTAACAATTTGCAACGAACCGTGGAAACCGTCGTAGAAATCCTACAAAATAAAATAATTCCCTCCACCATGGAGTTTATTGATGCATCTGCCCTAAAAGCAGTTGGGGATTTTTCTCGAATTGATTTCTCGGGAGTAAAAGGAATGCTGTTAATTGAAGTTGACGGCTCAGAAAATGAAGTTTTAGCATCGGTGAAAAAAATAGAATCCCTTAGTAAAAAAGAAGGGGTGCTGGAATTTAAGCTGGCGACAACGGAACAAGAACGAGGAGAACTTTGGAAAACAAGGAGGTCAATTTCCCCCGCTGTGGGAAAACTAAAGCCAACTAAAATCAATGAGGATATTACCGTTCCACGAAATAAATTACCAGAGTTAATTAGAGGGGTAGAAAAAATTGCTGAAAAATATAACCTCTTTATCGTAAACTTTGGTCATGCGGGTGATGGAAACATCCACGTCAACATCATGACCGATAAAAACAACGAAGAGGAATACCAAAAAGCTTTAAAAGCAGTTGAGGAGGTGTTTGACCTCACCCTATCCATGAAAGGAACAATTTCTGGAGAGCATGGGGTCGGGCTTGCCAAGCAGCCCTACATAGCAAAAGAGCTTTCAGTCTCTGAAATTGAGTGGATGAAAAGAATCAAACAAATCTTTGATCCAAACAACATAATGAACCCCGGAAAAATATTTCCATAAAAAACTCAAGCTAAAATGTGTGCTTTTCCCTTCCTGCCTTTTTAAACTAAAACCTCAGGCGGGAGAAAACTCATGTAATGTTCTAAAAACAACTACCAACAGAGTTGTGGGAAGTAGTGGGTAAAATGTCGTTTTATTTTTCTCAAGATGAAGGACTATTTCTGAAACACTAAACTACAATTTGGATTCCAAGTAGAAATATTTCAACGGCTATTTTAAAACAAAAGGAACATCAAGAGCTAAGAGTTTTTTCCACTTTTGATACGCCTCTTCATCATGAGTGTGTTGCAGGTTGAATTGAACAAACTCAAGGTAATCGTCCATAGACAAAGCCTTTACTTTCTTCTCGACATTTTTAATAATTGGAAGTTCTAAGTCGTTCATAAAAAAGCCTCTATAACTCGTTGATAGATTGTTTCCGTTCCATGTTCCAGACAAAGCCTCTTGAATCCTTTATCATGGACATCTATTTCGTTAATTTTTATTAAATTAATTATATCCGGTAAATCACGGTACATTCTGACTTTTTCATTGTATTTGATAGAGTGCAATTTCAAGGCGATTAGGTGCATTAGGGAAGGAACCCAAAAAACCATATTGCCAATTGTAACTTCTTCACATTCTTTGAGAATTTTATTCATTGTGTTTTGTGACACAAACATAAAATCAACATCCATATATTTTGGATTTGAAGAATGCACTTGAATAAAGTTCTCAGCATTCGACATAACTTTATACCCTGTGTTTTTCAAACCTTTGGCAATAACATCGTAGCTTTCCCTTGTAATTAAAAAATCCACGTCCGCAGTTTGACGGGTAAGCTGATAATAGTTGACCGCAAAGCCACCAATAAGAATGCAGGAAATATTATTTTTATTTACCAAATTTGAAATGAGATGAAAAACATTTTTATACTTCATGAGATTTTGTACTAAATTAGAAAATATGAGTGTGAAAACAATTTATCTTTATACGATTCTCTCGGAGTTTTTTTGTTCTATCTTTCAATACCTTATCCTTTTTTATACATAAATGAAGGTTTGAAATGATTGAGGATAAGGGGGAGGACAGTTACCGAAGCAAGAAAACAAATTAACATTGTTGAGGAAACCAATATTCCCAATTTAACCTGCGGTAAGAGCTCAGCATTTAACAATACGAGAAAGCCAGCAACAACGACAACAGCATTTAAAAAGATGCCTTTTCCGGCTGTTTCAAGGGTGCTTACTGATACTTCATACGGCTCTTCTCCAGTACTAGCAATGATTTTGTATTTATTGAGGTAATGGATGGCATAGTCAACTCCAATCCCTAGTGCCATGCCTCCTGTTAAAGCCGACGCAATGTCAAGGGGGAAACCAATAATTCCCATCATTCCGTAGTTAAAAAGAGTACAAAGAACAATAGGAATAATTGAGAGAAAACCGCCGATAAACGACCTGAACATCAGCGTGTTCATGGTAAATATAGCAACGATTGCCAGAATTAATGACTGAATTTGTCCGCTAATAATTAAATCAACGAATGTCGCTACCGTATATGCCGTCCCAGAAAGCTTTACTGTAGCTTCATTATCATGAAAGTTTTCATTTACAATTCTTCTTGAGTCTTTAATGATTTGTTGGATTGGTTCTGTCTTGTCAGTTTTAATTGACACCCGAATATT
Organism: Nitrospinota bacterium; assembly: GCA_015231815.1. Lineage (GTDB taxonomy): Bacteria > Nitrospinota_A > JADGAW01 > JADGAW01 > JADGAW01 > JADGAW01. Next base: position 1,877 of record JADGAW010000216.1, on the reverse strand, counting down.
CACATATTGGTAATCATAATCAACAACGTCATCAAAGTCCGATGGATCACCGGACATAGAGTAAAGTAAAAGATACTGTGCAGCAAGATCACGGGTTTTGGGAATAACCTCCATTTCAGACCTGTTTTCGTTCATTACCATGTTCATTCTTTTCATGAACTCAGCTAAAGCAAGAGTGTCACCTATATAGGGATTTTTTTCCAATTCCCTTTGAATATTGTCGATTTTACGTAATAATTCAGGTGCTTTAAAAGCATCTTTCTCTTTTGCTTTTATCATGATATATAGGCTTGATGTACCAGCAAACTTTTCGTTAAGTATCCTTTCAGCCTTTCGAATTGGCTCACTCTCTCTAAATTGTCCTATTAAACTTGCATCAACAACAATTGTGAAGACTCCATAGATGCATATGGCAATAACAGCAGTTGTTACAAAAGCAACGAAACGTTTTTGATGATTTACCATAATGGCAAATTTGTGTAAAAATCTACCACTAAATGATGCTTCTGAAATTCTTTGACCTGCCCTTACGCGTTTTAAGACTCCCTTTGGTACATGAATTTTAAGAACCATCAGCATTGCAGGTAAAAATGTTATTGTCACCACCATTGCATAAAATATACCCAGAGCAGTAAATATTCCGAAGTATCTAATGGGAATCATTTCTGACAAAATATTGCAGAGAAACCCTGCCATTGAAGTGAAGGTAGTCATTGCTACAGGAACCCACATTTCATTCATCGTTGCAAGAACAATTTCTTCCTTTGTTGCTTCAGGTTTTAATAAAATCTCATCATAATATTTATTAAGAAGGTGAATGCCGTCGGCTATACCAATAGCAATTAAAATTACAGGCATCATTGTGCTAATAGTGTAAATCGGTATTCCTGCCAAACCCATTGTTGCCATAGTCCAGACAACGGAAGAAATAACAATAAACACGGGAAGAAGAACCCCTCTGACCGATTTAAAAGAAAAAACAAGAAAAAGGAGTATTAATGCAAGAACTATAGGGACATTATGTTGCATTTCCTTCGGCATTAACACCCCAAAAACACCCTCTATTACCGGTGGTCCTGCAATAATAATCTCTTCCTTAACTCCCTCAGATTTAAGTTTGTCAACATACTTCTTTATAGTAAAGTATATTTCTGAATGATTTGAGCCAATTTCTGGTTCTGCCAGAATAACAGTACCTGTGGCATCGTGAGAAACAATGGAGCCAATAAACATGTTGTTTGCAAAGACCTCTTTTCTGATTTTATCGGCTTCTTCCTGATTGTCTGGAGGTTCCGACATGAATGGTCGAACTTCCATCCCCATATCAGTTCCGATAATATTGTCTAAAGTGGAAAGAGAAACAAGGTCGTTTTTCGTTTGTGAATTAACCCCTTTCACTGTTTTGAGATGGTCTGTTATTTTTTTTACGAGAGCAAGTGAAGATGGGTTAAATACTCCATTTTCACCTTCATTAAACACCCCTATAACAACCATATCCCTTATGCCGAAAATCTCCTCACGCTCCAGTTTGTTAAACCATGCATCTACTGTTTTTGGAAGCATTTCCTCTATATTGGTTTCGTTACGAACTAAATAAAGGTTGGAAATAAAAAAGGCTGTGATTAAAAGGTTAATGAAAATAACCGTTTTAGGCCAACGAACAACAACTTTAAAAAAAGTTTCCATTTTCATTGAGATAAAAGATTTAAATTTTTTGTTGCCTTATTGTGAATAGTATCAATGTATATTTATCTGAAAAATAGAAGATAGAATCTCAAAGTTGATAGAACAAACTTTGAACTCATTCTCAGAAACGGCTTTGAGGCAGCCGTTTCTTCCGAGGTCCACTGAACAGCACCTTCGCCTCTTGTTGAAGT
>JADGAW010000215.1 GCA_015231815.1 Nitrospinota bacterium | reverse complement strand
GTAGTTTACTTTCGGTTATTGATAGATGCAGAACCCCCATGGGAAAAAGAAATATCAGAGAATGGATTATCAGACCCCTTATTGATAGGGAAAATATTAACCGACGTCTTTCCATCGTTACTTTCTTCTTTAATGATGTCAACCTTAGAAGAGAGCTTTTTACTCTTTTTAAAAATATTGCTGATATTGAAAGAATTTCAGGAAGAATTTCTCTTGGAAACGCCAATGCAAAAGATTTAATTGCCCTGAGGGAATCACTGAAAACCTTTCCTCTCATTTTGGAATTACTCTCACAGGAAAAGGTGGGGGAGGTTTCTCATATAACTGATGATTGGGATTCATTAATCGACATGACAGAGCTTATCGAAAGAAGTATTGTTGATAATCCTCCTTTTTCCATTCGAGAAGGCAATATTATTCAAGGCTCCTACAATGAGGAATTAGAAGAACTCTATTCCCTTACAAAGGACAATCAAACATGGTTGAGAAACTTTGAGAACCGCCTTAAGGAAGAGAACAATATAACGAACCTGAAGGTTGGTTACAACAAGGTTTATGGTTTTTATATTGAGGTAACGAAAAAAAACAGCCATTTGGTACCGGAGAATTTTATCCGAAGACAGTCGTTGGTAAATTGCGAGCGGTTTATTAATGACGAGCTTAAAGGTTATGAGGATAAAATCCTGAACGCTGAAGAGCGAAAAAAAGAGCTGGAATTTAATCTTTTTATGGAAATTCTTTCAAAGATAGATAGTAATAGAGGCAGGCTTATTCTTATGGCAAAAAAAATAGGTTACCTTGATACTCTGCTTTCCTTTGCCGTGGTTGCCGAAGAAAACAGGTATGTTGAGCCAGTCATTAAAGAAAATAACGAGCTTTTACTGGAGGAGGGAAGACATCCAGTAATTGAAGGTAATATTGAAGAGATGTTTGTAGCCAACTCAATTGAGTTGAACGATATTGATCGAAGAATGGCAATTATTACTGGTCCTAACATGGCAGGTAAATCCACCTATTTGAGACAGACCGGACTTATTGTCCTTATGGCGCAGATAGGCTCCTATGTTCCGGCAAAAAGAGCAGAGGTTGGAATTGTTGACCGTATTTTTACCCGGGTAGGGGCACAGGACAACCTTTACCGGGGACAGTCAACCTTTATGGTGGAGATGAACGAAGCGGCAAATATCTTAAATAATGCAACAAAAAAATCGCTGGTTATTCTCGACGAAATAGGGCGGGGAACCAGTACCTTTGACGGACTTTCCATCGCCTGGTCAATTGTGGAGCATCTTCTAACTGACAAAAACCTCAAGTGCCGAACACTCTTTGCAACCCACTACCATGAACTCACAAACATCCAGGCACTCTACAAGGATGTTGTAAACCTCCTCGTAAAGGTTGAAGAGTATCAGGATACTATAACGTTTTCCCATGTGGTTGCTGAAGGAAAAGCAGATAAAAGTTATGGAATTCATGTAGCAAAACTTGCCGGAGTTCCAAAAGCAGTGGTAAATAGAGCTGAAATAATTCTGGAGGAAATAGAAAACGGTAATGTTGACAGATATGGTTTGCCAAAAATTGATATGAGGGTTGTTAAAAAAATAAAGAAAAACGAGGCGTTGCAGACATCCCTTTTTGACAAGCCCAAGAAAAACAAATACAAGGAAATCATTCAAGGACTCAAGGAGCTTGATATTAATAGTCTTACCCCATTGGAAGCCCTTAACCAACTCCAGATGATTAAAGGAAAAATCAGAGATAAAGAAGAGGAGTCACCGGAGCCGTGACCGTTGTCTTGAGTATGAAGTTTTAATGTGTAGGTCAGAATTTGAATCTACATCCATTGATTTATGGAGAACCCTGATTATTTCAACCATTCCGTCTGGACACCCACACAGACTCATTTCATATTGGAAAAAACTTTGACTTTAGGAAATAAATGAAAAAATGTATAATTCTTCATCATAAATGAACAGTATGAAGGGTTATTTCATGCACATGGAATGCTTGCTTTCCTAAAGAGAACCAAAAAATTTGTGAAGTTTTTTAATTTTCCTACTATAAAGATATCAGGAGAAAAGATGAATACTCATATGATAGAGAATAAAATTAATGATTTACCGGAAAACTTGCAGAAAGAAGCATTGGACTTTATTGATTTTTTAATAAATAAAAGCCGAAAAAAAAAACATTATAAAAATGAAACATTTAGTTTTAATTGGGAGGGCGGATTGTCTGATTATAAAGACAAATACAGCTCAGTAGAACTTCAACACAAGTCAACTGAGTGGAGATAATGTATTTAGCCGACACCAATGTTTTTCTGGAAATTCTGTTGTCACAGGAAAAGCGGGAAGAATGCAAGAAAATACTCTCAAACCATATGGGGGATATTTCTCTTACTGATTTTTCTTTACATTCAATAGGGGTAATACTCTTCAGACATGGGATGGGTGAAATATTCAAGGAGTTTTCAAATGACGTTTTACCCAAAGTGAATCTCATAACATTGTCCAAAGCTTCGTATAAAGAACTTCCGGCTATACTTAAAATGTATGGCTTGGATTTTGATGATGCGTACCAATTTAAAGTAGCAATAGAAAATGACTTTGAGATCATCACTCTGGATAAGGATTTTGAGAAAGTAAAAGGGAAAATAAAAATAAAAACCTTGTAATCTTTTATTGAAGCTCTTAAGAAAAACCTTTGAGAAAGAAGGTCGTTCATTTATACGTCATGGGGGAATGCATAATTGGTATCAAAAATCAATAACAGTTTAGTTCACACCATACCTTTCAGAGAGAAGGGATTCAAACTCTTTACCAATAACCGGTGGACTAAAAATATACCCCTGGATATCAATAGCACCTTTGTTTTTCATAAAATCCAGTTGTTGTGCGGTTTCTACTCCCTCGGCAATAACCTTGAGATCAAGTGTATGTGCCATGGAAATAATTGCGTTGGTAATTGCTGCGTCATCCTTTTGATTATCAACATTGACGACAAATGAGCGGTCGATTTTAAGCTCGTCAACAGGCATTTTTGTAAGGTGACTAAGGGATGAATAGCCAGTTCCAAAATCATCAAGGGAAATTTTTATCCCTAACTCTTTAATTTTGTTCATAACGTCAATTGCTTTATGCATGTCTTTCATCATCCCACTTTCTGTAACCTCAAGGCAGAGGAGTTGTGGGTTTATGCCTGTGGTATCCAATACCGATTTAATAATTTTCAGAAGGTTGGGATCGTCTATTTGACGTGGTGAGAGATTTACGGAAACAATTAGATCCTTAAATCCTTTGTCATGAAACTCTTTTGTTTGTCGGCAAGCTTCCTGTAAAATCCATTCGCCGATTTTAACGATAAGACCCATCTCCTCAGTCAGGGGAATAAATTCTGCCGGGGAAACCATTTGACCGTCTGGCTGTCGCCATCTTACCAAAGCTTCCATGCCTTTGATCTTTCCAGTCCTCAGGGATACTTTAGGCTGGTAATAAACAATAAATTCGTCTTTAATAGATGCCTGCCGAAGTTTGTTCTCCATCTTTAAACGGCGTTCAATCATGCTGTTAATCAGTGGTGTATAGTGCTGGAAGGTGTTTTTTCCTAACTCTTTGGCTCTGCGCATCGCAGTTTCTGCATTTTTTATCAGGGTATCATATTTATTCCCCTCATCAGGAAACGTTGTAACTCCAATGCTGACGGTAATATAACATTCCTTTTTCTTTGAATAAAAAGGCTCCCCCAAAACTTTCATGATTTTCTGAATAACAATAAGATGCTCATCCTTTGTTTTCTGATTTTCCAAAAGAATGGCAAATTCATCGCTGTTGAAATGAGAAACGGTATCTACTTTTCTGAGACAGTCCAATAACCGTTGTGCAATTTCTTTAAGAAAAAAGTCTCCTTCCTTATCGCTAAAAGCTTGATTTATAAAGTTAAAGTTGTCAATGTCGAGATAAAGAATTACAATATCCTGACCTGACCTTTTTGATCGACCAATAGCTTCCTGAACTCTGTCTTTAAACAATAATTTGTTGGGAAGGTTGGTAAAAGAATCATGGTATGTATCCTTTTGTTGATGTGTATTCGAGGATTTTATTGCACTGTTTAATTCTTTTTCAAATGCATTGAGTTTTTGTAGAATTTCGGTGTTTTCTTTATTTTTTTCCTCTGCAAGAAGTTTCTTTTTTAACTCCTTAAAGCTTTTTAAAGATGAAGATAAAAGATTTGAATCTTTCATGTCTATTTGTTAGGTCTGAGGAGAATTACTCTATGGCTCATAATTGTATCATTGAGGTTGCA
>JADGAW010000214.1 GCA_015231815.1 Nitrospinota bacterium | reverse complement strand
TTCCGGCAGCCCAATCTTTGTCTTTGGTTCATCAAGTGCCACCCGGTAATCACAGGCAAGAGCAAGTTCGAGCCCACCTCCAAGGCAGACACCATTTATCACTGCAACAGTGGGAAAGGTAAGGTTTTCCAGTTTGTTGAATACTGATTGACCTCTTTTAATTAAACTTTCAGCTTCATGAATGTTGTTGATTCCTACAAATTCCCGAATATCTGCTCCTGCAATGAACCCGGCAGGCTTTCCAGAAATAACTGCAAGTCCTATAGGAGCCTGTTCCTTAATTTCATCCAAAAGGGTGTCCAGTTCATTTAAAACTGAACTGGAAAGAACATTCATTCCTTTTTCCGCTACATTGAGTGATAGCCAAATAATTCCCTTTGAATCCTTTTTATAACTCCAGTTTTTTATCGCTTCCATTTAATTACCTCCCCTTTCGATAAGGGTTGCCCCCCCTTGTCCACCACCAATACAGAGACTTGCAACGCCTCGTTTTGCTTTTGTACGTTTAAGAACATGGAGAAGGTGTAGGACAATTCTTGCCCCACTTGCCCCAACGGGATGCCCAATACTTACTCCACCACCATCAATATTAAGACGGTTAGAGTTAATGTTGACAAAGGCTTTTTTCATATTAAACTGCTCTTGACAATAATCATCATTTCCCAATGCCTTTACACAGGCAAGTACCTGAGTTGCAAAGGCCTCATTAATTTCCCAATAGTCAATGGTTTCTGGTTTAATTTTTCTTTGCTTGAGAAGTGATACAATTGCGTGAACCGGACCAAGCCCCATTTCCTCGGGTGCAACACCAGCCCAGGCTGTATCAACAATTTTTCCCAAAACAGGTAATTTATATTTTTTAACTGCTTCTTCACTTGCGAGTAATAACAATGCGGCTCCATCAGTTATTTGAGCACTATTTCCAGCGGTAACCGAACCAAAATGTCTATCAAAATATGGCTTTAACGTTGATAGTTTTTCGATGGTGGTTTCCCTTCTAAGTCCGTCATCTTCAAGATAAACATTTCCCTTTGAATCATATATCGGAACAATTTCCTCAAGATAATCCTTATCAATAGCATCTGCCAACCTACGGTGACTTTCCAGAGAAAAAGCATCCATTTCAGAACGGGAAATATTAAACCGATAAGCAAGGTTTTCTGCTGTCTGCCCCATGTTAAGTCCAACAATTGGGTCAGTTAATCCCTTTTGCAAAGAAAAAATCGGAGCAAGGTCTCCCGGACGTAATGAAGCAAGAAGCTTAACCTTTGAAAGAAAATCTTTTGCTTTAAACCATTCGCCAAGAAGGGTAACCATTTTTTCTTTTAACATTACCGGGGCATGGCTCATTGCCTCAACTCCCCCGGCAAGAACAAGGTTTGATCTCCCATGCTTAATTTGCATAAATGCTGAGTCCAGTGCCTGCATACCAGAAGCACAATTACGTTGAACAGTCCATGCGGGAACTTTTTTACCGCAGCCAAGTCGAAGAGCTACTACACGGGCAATATTCACTTCTTCAGGGGAAGGCATAACGCAACCTAGAATTACTTCGTCAAGTTGGTCTGGAGTTATAGAAAGACGGGAAAACAAAGAACGACCAGCATCATGTGCAAGGTCAGCAGCAGTAAAAGAACCGGGAACTCCTCGATGTTTTAGAAAGGGAGTTCTACATCCATCGACAATGAAAACATTGTTGGAGGTCATTATTTTCTTTTCAACCATTATATTGAGGTTAGAAGGTTTAAAAATTAGAAGGTTTGAAAGTTAAAACCTTTCAACCTTTTAATTTGGAACAATAAATCGTTTTCCTTTTCCTGTTACAATCTTTGCCTTCAGGCTTAAACTTAAAAGCCGAAGCAAAGCTCCAATACGTATGTCCCATAGCAAATCCGAGGGATAAGGTTTAAGTTATTTCCTTGCTACGAGGCTTTGCCTCGTAATACCAGTCAAGATTGTATGTTCTTTGTAGGGTCTGAAGTCTCCTGCTCTTCAGGCACCTGTTTATTACTTTTGACATTAATTTTTTCGCTGAAAAAAGAATCAACCGCTATGACATTCCTCCTCAGACTCTCTGCCCGCACTAATATTTTTACCTCGTCCTGATTTATGATTTCCTTTTTAACAGCTTCCTCTCTAATTTCCTCTTTATTTTGACTAGTAATTTTTCCCAACTTTATTGCTCTTTTTATTTTTTCTTCAACATCCTCTGCTGCAACAACTGCATCAAGGGCCGTTTCAAGAAGCCCTGCTGCTTCTTCATTGTCTTTAGGAATGTAGATTCCATGGGTGAGTCGGTTACGAACTTCTGAAGGACCTGTAATCGTTGATGCTACACTTCTTCCATTTCTGTCAGAAACCTGTTTAAAAGGTCTTCCAAAAGGAAAAATAAAATAAGAAAGAATTTTTCCCACTACTGGAATAGGATAATTCTCCAAAATTCCTTCTAATTGAGTCTGTGCCTTATACAATGCATCATCACATGACCATTTCAATAAAGGAAAGTCTTCCTCTAAACGTCCGTCATTTTCATATTTTTTTAGTGCAGCAGTTACTAAATACATTTGGCTCAAGACATCAGCAAGCCTGCCGGAAAGTTTTTCTTTTCGTTTTAAACCACCTCCAACCACCAATAGAGTAAGATCTGAAAGAAAGGCAAAAGAAGCACTAAGTCGATTAATCTGTTGATAATATTTCGCTACTTTTCCTTTTACCGGGGAAAGGGTTAAACGACCTCCAGTGAGGTTCATCACTAAAGCCCGAACAAAGTTACTTGTTGCAAAACCAAGATGACCGAAAAATGCCTGATCAAACTCTATCAAAGCCTCAGTTCGGTTTTGGTTATGAACACTTGACATTTCCTGTAAAAGGTAAGGGTGACATCGAATTATTCCCTGATTGAAAATAATAAATGTTCGGGTAAGAATATTTGCTCCTTCTACTGTAATACTAATGGGAACAGACTCATAGGCTCTACCGAGAATATTTTGGGGACCAAGACAAATTCCAGCTCCTCCCTGAATATCCATTCCATCATTAACCACCCCCCTCATTCTTTCCGTAAGATTATATTTAACGATGGCCGAAATCACCGAGGGTTTATTTCCCAAGTCAACGGCACTTGCAGTAAGGGTTCTTGCTCCTTCCATTATGTAGGTATTTCCGGCAATTCTTGCAAGAACTTCTTCAACTCCTTCAAATTTGGCAATTGAGATTTTAAACTGTTTTCTAATCCGAGAATAACCGCCAATGTATCGACTAACCAGCTTTGATGCACCACAGCTTAATGCAGGGAGGGAAATTGAACGTCCGGCGGCAAGGCATTCCATTAACATACCCCACCCTTTTCCACATCCGTTTTGACCTCCAATAACCGCCTCAATAGGAATAAAAACATCTTTTCCATAGGTTGGACCAGTTAAAAAGGCAGAGTCCAGAGGAAGATGTCGCTCTCCGATGGAAACTCCCTCCAGTTCTGTTGGAATAAGGGCACAGGTAATTCCAAGAGATTCCTTTTCACCAATTAGATGGTTGGGGTCATATAACTTAAAAGCAAGACCAAGTACTGTTGCTACCGGACCAAGAGTAATATAGCGTTTTTCCCAGTTCAGAAGGACTCCTAAGCGTTCCTCACCATTAAACTCCTTTTTGCAGATAATACCCGTATCAGGAATTGAACTGGCATCACTTCCTGCTTCTGGCCCGGTCAGAGCAAAACAGGGAATTTCTTCCCCTCGTGCTAGCCTCGGAAGATAAAAGTTCTTTTGATCCTCAGTTCCGTAGTTTAAGATAAGCTCTGCCGGACCGAGGGAGTTTGGAACCATGACGGTTACTGCTGCTGTAATACTTCTGCTGGCAAGTTTTTGTATTACCAAAGAGTGAGTTTGTACAGAAAACTCCAAACCACCATATTTTTTTGGAATAATCATTCCAAAAAAACCGTTTACTTTAATAAATTCCCATGCATCTTCTGATAAGCCCTGATTTTCACGGGTTGTCTTCCAGTCGTCCACCAAACGGCAAAGCTCTTCAACTGGTCCATCAAGAAATGCCCTTTCATCAGGAGACAAGGTGGTGATTGGTGCATCAAGCAGAACATCCCAATTGGGTTTTCCACTAAAAAGTTCCTTGTCCCACCAAACATTTCCTGCTTCTAATGCCTCACGCTCTGTTTGACTAATGGCCGGCATGATTTTTCGATATATTTCCAGAACTTTTATGGAAATGAAAGATTTACGAAGAGGTGTTACCGAAAGGGGAAGAACAATCACAAGAAAAAGTAACCACAGTAATACTGAAAGAAAACTAATAC
>JADGAW010000213.1 GCA_015231815.1 Nitrospinota bacterium | reverse complement strand
TGCAACGCTTTAATGAATGATGCCGGTATGAAAAATAAATTTTTGCTCACTCTTTTCACCTTGTTAATCCTGCTTCCTTCCTGTATTCAATCAGTAGAAAGTATCAAAAAGCAAAGTGACATTACCAATGAGCTTCCGCAGGTAAAAGATGAACGATTTATTCCTGAGAATTCCTACATTGCTTATTACAATTTTCTAGCGTCACAATTTATACCGATTAAAGAGAAAGATGGAACAAAATTAATTCTTAAACTTTTAAAGGATGCGATTCAATATGATCCAACCAGCGGTTTTTTACGCCATGAACTGGCATCGGTTTATATTCTTCAGGAAGACAATAACAATGCAATTAAAACTTTGGAAAAAGCATTGGAGGTTGACCCAAAATACAATAATGCTCGTCTGCTCCTTGCAGAGCTCTATAAAAACTCCAAGAAAGATGGTGATATTGAAAAAGCTATAAAACTTTACAATGAAGCAATGAAGCTTGAGCCAAAAAATGAGTTCATTTATGTTTTGCTTGCATTTTGCTACAAAGATGATAACCAACTTAAAAAAGGAATTGAAGTTCTTAAATCGGCACAAAAAAATAATATTAAAAGTGCATTGATTTATTACTATTTGGGGGATTTCTATGCTGGACTTAACGATATTAAAAGCTCGGAGAAATATTACAAACTTGCTTCAAACCTCAAAGAAGACTTCGTGGAAGCTTTGAAAAAACTGGGTGCTTCATATTTGAATAACAAAAAGTATAAAGAAGCAATGAAAATTTATCAAAAGCTCAGTAATATTGACCCCGACAATCCCGTATATCTTCAAACAATGGCAGAAACATACCTTAGGCTGGGAAAAAAAGAAAAAGCATTAAAAAAGTATAAAGAACTTGTAAAGGAATTCCCTGAAAGCCTTGATTACCAATTCCAACTTGCAAGCTTGCTAACAAGTCTTAAGAAATTTGAGGAAGCGGAAAAAAACTATAAAAGTCTTATCAGGCAAAAACCAGACAACCATATCTTTAAGCTTTACTATGCTCTGCTAAAAAGTCAAAAGAAGGAATATAAAACTGCAATAAAAATTCTTGAAGGAATTCTTGAAAAAGCTCCAAAACTGACAAGAGTTCGCTTGTATCTTGCATCTATATATGAAAAAACAGAGCAGTATAAAAAAGCTGAAGGAGTATATGAAGACGCAATTGCAATAAGCCCTAATAATCCAGATGCATATGGATTCTATGCAGGTTTAATGAAATATAAGAAGGAAAACCAAAGAGCTGTTGAATATTATAAGAAGGCAATTCAACTCGACCCAAAGAATTATTTATACTACTTTAATCTTGGAACAGTTTATGAAGCTTTAAAAAAGAAAAAGGAAACTATTAAGGCATTGGAAATGTCTGTAAAGTTGAACCCATCCTTTCCTAGTGGACTAAACTACCTTGCCTATTTGTATTCTGAAGAGAATATAAAACTTGATGAAGCAGAGAAGATGGTTAAAAAAGCACTTAAAAAAGAAAAAGGAAATGGCTATTTTCTTGATACTCTTGCATGGATTTATTACAAAAGAGGAAAGTATGATTTAGCCCTACAGAATATGCAGGAAGCTTTTAAGGATACTTTGGAAGACCCTGTAATGTTTGAGCATTTGGGGGATATATATATAAAGCTGGGAAAAACAAATAAAGCAATAAAGGCATATAAGGATTGCCTGAAAATTGAAAAGGATAAAGACCGTATAAAGCTGGTTCAGAAAAAGTTGGATGATTTAACAAGAAAATAATCAGATGATTGAAGGGAATAATCCTGAAATTAACTATAAAGAACTTGCTGAGCGAATAAAAAAGCTCTCCCCTCAAGCAGAGAGAAATACCTTCCCTGAAGAAAAAAAAAACGATGTGGCATTGAAAATAATCCTAACAAATAACAGGATTAAAAACCTTGAGGAAGAAATTGCTGTTAAAAGCCAAGGAATTACCATCCTCCCCCCTCAGCTTGATATTTTTCCCTTAAACAAATCTAAGCTTTTACAAAAGATTGCTATAAATCTTCTTAATTTTTCCAGCAATGATAAGCTTAAATATGTGAGAGAAGAACATCAATCCCTTCTGAGGGAATTAGAAATTCTCAAAAAGGAGAAGCTCCACTAGGTGAAATTGTAGTGTAAATTAATCGCTGGTGAGATAAGAGGCATAGTCCATATCCTCCATTAAGACATGGGCTTCAAACCAATGTTCGAGAAAGAGCACAACACCGTTTACTGCGCCGATGGCATTATCTTTGAAAAGAGTATTGTATTCAATCATTTTGTCAATGAACTCTTTATGGCGAGCAGTATGTTCCTCTAAGCTTGGATAGCCATACGCCTTCATAAACTCTTCTTCAGTAATAAAGTGCCGGGTAATTTGGTCAATAAGTTCATTAATAATTTCTGCAATAATGTCGTGGTTACTACCGGTATTTAAGGAATGAACAAGGTTGTTCAAGGTGTTAAGGATGGATTTATGCTGCTCATCAATGACCTTGGAGTTTACCGATAAAGAATCTCTCCATTCAATTGCAACAGGAGATTTTCGTTCATTATGTCCGCTCATTTTTTTATAGTTTCGTTGATAATTTTATCTCTTATATTACCTTATTTTTTTCTGTTCCTGAAAAAAATTTCCACTTCTTCTTTATCACTGAAATGGACTTTCTCCCGCCCGATAATTTGGTAATCCTCATGACCCTTTCCGGCAAGAATAACAATATCCCCTTTTTGAGCCATATTGAGGGCAAAACAGATTGCTTCCCTCCGGTCAACAATTACAGTATATTTATTTTTTTCCTGAGGATAGTTTTCTACAATATCCCCAACAATCTGTTCAGGATTTTCTGTTCTGGGGTTATCTGAGGTGACGACTGTAAAATCTGAGAATTTCAATGCAATATCTCCCATTAGGCGACGCTTTCCCCTGTCCCGGTCTCCTCCACAACCAAAGACGGTTATAAGCTTATGGGAGGTTAGCTCACGACAACTTGTTACAATATTTTCTAAAGCATCGGGGGTGTGGGCATAATCTATCACAACAAGGTAGTCCTCAGGAGCAACAACCTTTTCAAATCTTCCCGGAACAGTTTCAAAAGCAAATATTGCCTCAATTATTTTTTCTCTTTTTATTCCTATCTCCATTGCAACACAAAAGGCTGCCATGATATTTGAGACATTAAACCGTGCCAAAAGTCTCGACTTTATTTCAAAGGCTTTCCCTTTGTAGTGAAGCTGAACCTTCGATTCAAAGTTTTCAGTTTTATAACATGCTGCCCTGCAAAGAGCTGATGAAGAAAAACCATAGCTGACAAAATTCCCGTCAAAAACCTTTTTAATCTCAGGAGTAAATACATCATCTTCATTACAAACAGCAGTTGTTTTTTTATTACTACCCTTAAAAAGAATCAGCTTGGAATTCTGGTAATCCTTAAAATCTCCATGAAAATCTATATGATCACGGGTTAAATTAGTAAAAACCCTGAAAGAAAAATCCAAACCATAAACTCGGTCAAGTTTTAATGCATGAGAGGAAACTTCCATTACACAATGAGTGACCTTATCGTCCACCATTTTTTTAAAGAGAGCAAAAAGCTCTGGTGAAAAGGGAGTGGTGAATCCGAGAGGTGCGGAGAAATTGGGCCAGTTACAACCTAAGGTTCCCAGAACCGCTGTTTTATACCCTGATTGATTAAAAATATGCTGAAGAAGACGGGCAGTAGTAGTTTTTCCATTTGTTCCCGTAACACCAATTAGGGTAAGTTGTTTCTCAGGGTTATGGAAAAAATTTGCGGCAATAATCGCCATGGTTTTCCGGCTGTCCTTTACTTTTATATAAACAATCTCAGGGTTGAAGTCTCTTAATTCTTTCTCATACAGAACAGATACCGGTTTTTCTCCTTTGTGTTGGGATAAAAGTTCTCCCGAATCATAAACCTTACCGTCATGGTAAACAAACTCGTCAATACAAAAGTAAAGAGCGTTGTTTTTTATATCATCAGGCTTGTAAACAAGTTCATTTATTTCTATATTTCTGTAATTCCTTGATTCAACAACCTCAATGTTTTTTAATATTATTTCCAGTTGCATAATGCTAAAAATTAAAAGGTACTAATGGGTAAAGATTATATTTTAAATTTCATTTTTTACGATAACAATCAAGAGTTAATGAACTGAAAAATAGAGATAAAAACCAATTAACTCTTGAGACTGTTGATGGGAGAAGCTTTGAACGGATTTTCAACTGAACAGCGACTTCACCAAGAGGTGAAGGTGCTGTTCAGTTGAC
>JADGAW010000212.1 GCA_015231815.1 Nitrospinota bacterium | reverse complement strand
TAAATGAATGGTAAAAATTCTTTTTACAAAAAATATACAGAATGGAGAGAGAAAAAAACATATAGAACAGGTCAAATAGCCTGAAATCAAAATGCTTTGTTCCAAAAACAAGGGGAATTACCGTGTGAAAAATAAAGGTTAACGGGAAGTTGATGTCATAAATGTCAACGTAGGGGCGTTGACCATCAAGTAATGCTCTAGCAATATAGAGTTGACCGTCCTGATCTCCTCCAAGAGGCCAGAAGAGGGATGGAAACCCGATAAGAAATACAGCGCAAAAGAGAAACAGTAACTGGTAGAAGAGCTTCATGAAGATTAAATGCAGAGAAAACAATAGGTTTTGTGAACGTTACTTTCGCATTATACCTTTTTGCCCTTAATTTAGATAAAGGCGAGGTCTGACAGACGGTTAAGAAAGACTCTGCTTAAGAGGAATTGTCGTTATTCGTTTATTCCGGCATATTTTGCGAGGTATTCTTCTATGAAGGGCTGGATGTCTCCATCAAGTACCGCTTCAATATCATTATTCTCAAGTTTTGTGCGGGTATCTTTAGCCATTTTGTAAGGATGAAGAACATAGGAGCGAATCTGACTACCCCATGCAATGTCCTTTTTCTCTCCTCCCATCGCATCCTTTTCCTGACTCTTTTTTTCCAATTCCAGTTGATAAAGTTTTGCCTTTAAAACCTTCATTGCCTGAGATCTGTTTTTATGCTGTGACCGTTCATTCTGGCATTGTACGATCGTGCCCGTTGGAATATGGGTAATTCTAATTGCAGAATCGGTTTTATTAACGTGCTGACCTCCTGCTCCACTTGCCCGGTAGGTATCAACCTTTAGGTCTTCATCCCTTATTTCAATATCAATATCCTCGTCAATTTCCGGTAAAACATGAAGAGAGGCAAAGGAGGTGTGTCTTCTCTTGTTAGAGTCAAAGGGAGAAATTCTTACCAGTCGATGAATACCTCTCTCGGATTTTAAAAACCCAAAGGCATACTCTCCCGTTACTTCGACGGTTACACTTTTAATCCCGGCTTCTTCACCATCCTGATAATCAATAATTTCTGTAGTAAACCCACTTTTTTCTGCCCATCGTAAATACATGCGAAGAATTATGGATGCCCAGTCCTGTGACTCAGTGCCGCCAGCACCAGGATTTATGGTAAAGATGGCATTATTTTTATCCAAGGGGTTGGAAAGCTTTGCCTTAACCTCTAGTTTCTTGAAGGTTTTTTGCAACTTAATGATGTCAGCTTCAATTTCTTTGTTGAGGGATTCGTCATCTTCCAATTCTGCCAACTCAATAAGCTCTTCAACATCGGTTAGCTTTTTTTGAAGGGTTGTCCATGATTCTATAAGGCGGGCAATGGCACTTCGTTCAGCAATAACTTTATCGGAACGTTCTTTATTGTTCCAGAATTCAGCTTGAGATGATTCTTCGTCGAGTTCGGAAAGTTTTATGATTTTGCGGTCGAGGTCAAAGATACCTCCAGAGTTTATCGAATTCCTGTCTTAGTTCTTTGAGGTTGCTTATTGTTTCTGGTTGAATCATTTTTTTGTTGATTGAATGTTAAAAGAAGCCTGAATATAATGAAAGTCCATCTAATTTTTATCTTTTCGATTCGGTAAAATTAAATTTTTGATGCTCTGTTTCTGAGAAGATGATCCGCCAGTGTGATGGCAACCATTGCTTCAGCTACGGGAACTATTCGTGGACAAATGCATGGGTCGTGACGTCCTTCAATTGTTATGGGAACAATTTTTCCATGAATGTTTTTTGTTGTTTGT
Source organism: Nitrospinota bacterium (assembly GCA_015231815.1). GTDB lineage: Bacteria > Nitrospinota_A > JADGAW01 > JADGAW01 > JADGAW01 > JADGAW01. The sequence continues at coordinate 2,544 of JADGAW010000212.1, read as the reverse complement.
TCCTGTATGATTGAAGGAGTTGGTTTAACAGCAATGGAAATCTCAATCATTTCTCCACTGGAAATTCCACCAAGAATACCTCCGGAGTTGTTGCTTGCAAATTCTCCTGTTTCTTTTGAAACAGCGTCATTTGATTCAGAACCAAACATTTTTGTTAATGCAAATCCTCCGCCTATTTCTACCCCTTTCACGCTCCCAATGCTCATTAAAGCCTTTGCCAAATCAGCATCAAGTTTATCAAAAACAGGTTCTCCTAATCCAATGGGAGCATTTTTTACCCTGATTTTTACTACTCCTCCGACAGAATTATTGTTTTTTCTTGCTGCCAGAATACATTCTTCCATTTTTTTTGCGGCAATGGGGTCTGCTGCCCGAACAATATTTTTTTCCACCTCTTCCAAATCAATGGTTGAGCAATGAATATCTTTAATTGAATCGGTCCAGGCATGTATGGAAATTTCATTTCCTAAAACCATTTTTGCTATTGCTCCTGCTGCAACCCGGGCTGCTGTTTCCCGACCACTTGAGCGTCCACCACCACGATGATCCCTTATCCCATATTTTTTCTGGTAGGTCATGTCGGCATGTCCCGGACGAAATACCTCTTTTAAATTGTTATATTTTGATGAATCGGCATCTTTATTTCTGATAATCAGGCAAATAGGAGCTCCGGTAGCAACACCTTCAAAAACACCGGAAAGAATTTCAACCTTGTCTGGTTCGTCCCTTCTTGAGGTAACTTTGCTTTGTCCCACTCTTCTTCTATCAAGCTCCGATTGAATAAAGGCTTCGTCAATTTTTATACCAGCAGGACAACCGTCAATTACCACGCCCAAGCCAACACCGTGGGATTCTCCAAAAGTTGTAATTCTAAAAATGGTGCCAAAACTATTTCCGCTCATATTTATTTACCGTAGAGAAGTGTAAAAATGTATTATTTCTTTGTAGGTTTAATGTCGTATCGTTTCACGTTTCAGGTGTTGTATCTGTTTTCTTCCATTATTTCTTTATATCCCTCATCAGTTAATGACTCTAATAAGGCTTACTCCATCGCAGTAACCTTCTTTTTTTATTTCAGCAATGGCGTTTTGTACATTTTTTTCAACAGATTCATGGGTGAGAATAATGAGGGGAACATATTCGCCTTCGGCTCTTTCCTTTTGAACAACCCGACTAATACTAATGTCATTTCTTCCCAATGTTCCGGTTAGTTGAGAAAGAACATTTGGTTTGTCAATAACCTGAAAGAGCAGGTAATATTCAGTAATTATTTCTTCAATAGGAAGAATTTCACCCTTATCAATATTTTTTGCCAAGGTGCCAAGGGGCGGAGTGGCAAAACATTTTTCTTCGTTATTTTTTCGGTTGATATAGTCTCCAGCAATTTCCAAGACATCCCCAAGAACAGCCGAAGCTGTTGGCAAAGAACCTGCGCCTTCTCCAACCATAAGGGAGAAGCCAATCATGTCGCCTTCAACCTGCACCGCATTTAAAACACCGCTGACATTGGCAATTTCGGAATTTTCATCCAACATTGCTGGATGAACCCGAACATCCATTCTTCCGTTTATTTCCTTAATGAAAGCAATAAGTTTAATGTTGTAGCCAAGCTCTTTGGCATATTTGATATCGTTAACGGTAATTCCCTTAATACCTTCTTTATATATACTTTCAAAGGAGATGAATTTTTGATAGCCCATTGTTGTAAGGATTGATGCTTTATGGGCTGAGTCCACTCCTTCGAGGTCAAAGGTAGGATCTGCTTCCGCAAAACCGAGTTCCTGAGCTTTTTTAAGCGCATCGTTGAAGGAAGCACCTTTTTCGCTCATTTGGCTCAGAATATAGTTACAGGTTCCGTTAACAATTCCGAGAACATAGTCGTAAGAATTGACGGTAAAACTTTCCCGTAATGAGCGCAGGATAGGAATACAACCTCCGGTACTTGCTTCAAAGCCTATGGAGCGGTCGAGTTCATACGCCTTTTTAAAAAGTTCCTCACCGTGAACAGCGAGAAGAGCCTTGTTGGCAGTAACGACATCTTTTCCTTTTTCCAGAGCTTTTAGGATAAAGGTTCGAGCAGGTTCATATCCTCCCATAAGTTCAATAACAATGTGAATTGCATCATCATTGAAAATATCGTTTACCTCTTTTGTCAGTTTTATACCTTCAGTTGAAACGCCTCTATCTGTCTCAACATCTAAGTCACAAATGGTTTTTAACGATACTTTAAAGCCCAGCTTTTTTTCAATAAACTCAGCTTTTTTTTGTAGGATTTTCACAACTCCGGTTCCGATAATGCCAAAACCAATGAGTCCAACATTTATTTGATTCATTTCAAGTTCCTTTTAAAAAGTATATGTGTATAGACAGAAAAGTAGAGGAGAAAACCTTATCTTAACAAACTATGGCTTTTCCCCATTTACTGTTTTACTTATCAACTTAAAGAATCTTTTTGAGATTCTTCATCGCCTGTTTTGTTCTTTGCTCGTTTTCTACAAGGGCAAAACGAACATATTCATCTCCACCTTGTCCATATCCAATTCC
>JADGAW010000211.1 GCA_015231815.1 Nitrospinota bacterium | reverse complement strand
AGAAGGGAAAATGCCTACCAATCACCCGGTTACATTTGAATTAAAAAATCCTAAAGGTCAGTTGGTAAAACGAATTGTTACAAAGGAATCTCTAAACGGATTTTATTCTTTTCATGTAAAAACTGACGAAAAAGCAATTACCGGAAACTATACCGCAAAGATTAAGGCAGGCGGAGCAGTTTTTCAGAAAACCTTAAAGGTGGAAACGGTTTTACCTAACCGTCTTAAAATCCTTTTTGATGTTGGTTCAGATCAAATTGATAAGAATGATAAAGATATTAAAGGACATCTTGATGTAAAGTGGCTACATGGAGCTGTGGCAAAAAACCTGAAAGCCGATGTGAACGTCACTCTCACCCCTGCAAAAACACTTTTTAATAAATATTCCGATTATGAATTTGATGATGAAGGTGTTCCTTATAAATCAGAACAATTTACGGTTTTTAACAAAAACCTTGATAAAAAAGGTCTTGCAGATTTTCCTCTCATCATTAAGTCAAACCAGTTTTCTCCCGGAATATTAAAGGCAAACTTTCATTGTAGGGTTTTTGAACAGGGAGGTGCTTTTAGTGTTGATAAATTCAGTATTCCCTATCATCCTTACAAAACATATACAGGAATACGCTTGCCAAAAGGTGATGAAAAACGGGGAATGTTGCTCACTGATCAAAGTCATGAAGTTAAGCTTGTTACGGTAAACCAAAAAGGAGAACCCGTTTCAGGAAAAAAACTCAGAGTCTCCCTCTACAAACTTGAATGGAAATGGTGGTGGGAAAAATCAAATGAAACAGGTGTTGGTTATAATTCTCGATATCTCAAAAATCCCCTCATTGAAGAGGAAATTGAAACAGTCAATGGAGAAGGAAGCTTCAAGATAAGGGTTAATTATCCCGACTGGGGGCGTTACCTTGTCAGAGCCTGCGAAAAAGATGGGCACTGTAGCGGAAAAGTTGTTTATATCGACTGGCCAGGATATGCAGGAAGAGATAGGGGAGAAAACAGCGGAGGCGCAGCAACTCTTGCTTTTACATCAGATAAGGAAAGCTATCAGGTTGGAGAAGAGGTTACAGTAACAATTCCTACAGGAAATAAGGGAAGGGCACTGATTACCATAGAGTCAGGTTCGAAAGTTCTTGAAAGCAATTGGGTGGAAACAGTTTCTGGTGAAACCCAATTTTCCTTTACGGCAAAAAAGAGTATGGTTCCCAATATCTATGTAAACGTTACCTTGTTACAACCACACGCACAAACAGCGAACGATTTACCCATTAGGTTGTATGGTGTTCTTCCGATTATGGTGGAGGATATTGATTCACGACTTAACCCTGAAATCATAATGCCTGATGTTTTAAAACCTGAGGAGGAAGTTCATATTCAGGTAAAAGAGGCAAATAATAAACCGATGACCTACACTCTGGCAATGGTTGATGATGGACTTCTTGACCTTACTCGTTTTAAAACACCAGCTCCATGGGAATATTTCAATGCAAAAGAAGCATTGAAGATAAAAACATGGGATATATATGATGAGGTTCTTGGAGCCTTCGGCGATGCCCTCAAAACAATTCTTAGTGTAGGAGGTGGAGAGGATCTTCAAAGTGTAGAAGAATCAAAAACAAACAGGTTTAAGCCAGTAGTAAAGTTTGTCGGCCCTTTTTACCTTGAAGCTGGAGAAACAGCAAACCATCATCTAAAACTGCCGCAATATATTGGTTCAGTGAGAACGATGGTTGTTGCTGCCCAAAAAGGTGCTTACGGTTCAGTAGAGAAAACCACGCCTGTCAAAAAACCTCTGATGGTTTTAGGAACACTTCCCCGTGTTGCTGGAACCAGTGAAAAAATTAATTTTCCTGTAACACTTTTTGCCCTTGATGAAAAGATAAAAGAAGTCTCTGTAGCAATTGATACCGATAAATATATAAAGGTCTCAGGGGAAAAAGAAAAGACAATCACCTTTTCTGAAATAGGTGAACAAATCGTTACCTTTTCTCTTGATGTAGATACAATATCAGGTACTTCTACTATAAAGGTTGTTGCAAACAGTGATGATGACAGTTCTGAATATACTACAGACCTTATTGTTCATAACCAAAATCCCCCAATGGTAAAGGTAACTTCTGCAATGATTGAAGCAGGAAAAGAAATGGTATCAGAGGTAAATCTCTTTGGTGTAAAGGGAAGCAATAAGGCAACATTGGAAATTTCCTCTATACCGCCTCTTAACCTTGGAAAACGCCTCAATTATGTCATTAAATATCCTCACGGATGCCTTGAACAAACAGTTTCATCTGTTTTTCCTCAACTGTTCTTAACTGACCTTCTTGAATTAACAGAAGAACGAAAGGAAGAAATAGATAAAAATATTCGTGCTGCTCTTACAAAGTTGTCGGGCTTTCAACTCTCCTCTGGTGGCTTGTCCTCTTGGCCTGGAAATACTGAAACCGACGAATGGGCGACCAACTACGCCGGACACTTTGTTCTTGAAGCAAAAAAACTTGGTTACTTACCTCCCGATTCATTTATAAAAAACTGGTTAAAAGATTTACAGCAACGGGCAAATAATTGGACGAATAATTCCGAGTTGGTTCAGGCATATAGAATTTACCTTATGGCATTGGCAAACAGGCCACTTTTAGGAGTTATGAACCGTTTTCGTGAAAGTGAACCAAAAAATATAACCGCACAATGGCTTCTTGCTGCATCGTACTTTATTTCTGGTCAACCGGAAATTGCCCTAAAAATAGCTGAAGAACTTCCGGTAGAGATAAAGGAACAAGAAAATTATGAAGGTTCATACGGTTCTGTCGTAAGGGATAAAGCAATGATTTTAGAAGCAATGAGTGTGATGGGGCTTCACAAAAAGGCGAGAACTTTAATTGACGAAATATCAGATAAACTAAACTCTGAAGATTGGCTTAGTACACAAACAACAGCTTTTTCACTCTTGGCAATGGGGAAAACAGCGAAGCTTAGCGGAGGAAAACTCAACGTTAATTACCTTTTTGGCGAAAAAAAATGGAACGTTGTTAAATCTGGAAAGCCAATAGTGGAAATAGATTTACCCCTTCATGAAGAAAATCCAACACCCCTGACGGTACAAAACCATAACGACGGGCCAATATATTTAAACCTTGCAGTTAAGGGAACTCCTCCGGCAGGTAAAGAAGAAAGTTTTAACGAAAATCTTGAATTAAAGGTTACATATCTCAACTTGAACGGAAAAGAAATAGACCCTTCAGAAATAAGGCAGGGAGAAGACTTCTATGCATCGGTAGCAGTTAAAAACATAACCAAAAAAACCTATAATGATATGGCGTTAACCCAAATATTTCCTTCCGGATGGGAAATTACGGAAAGTTTAAATAAGAATACCGGGAAATGGAGTAAACCAACATATCAGGATATTCGAGATGACCGGGTTTACCGCTATTTCAATCTTAAACCACATGAGGAACTCACCTTTAGAGTAAACCTTCATGCTGCCTATAGAGGAACATATTATTTACCTGCTGTTGTGGCAGAGTTGATGTACGACAACAGTGCAAGAGCAGTGATAAAAGGGCAGTGGGTAAAGGTTCAGAAAAAGGAATTTAAAGAGAATAATATGTCCTCAAAAGAACCAGTTTCAACCTCCATCAATGAGAATGTTCAAAAAGAAGAAGATGAGTCACCTCTCCCTCAGTAACTTCATTTAAGGGGAGGGGTAGGGCTCCCCTTTTGTTAAAGCATTGGATACTCATTGATTCATCATTGTTAATACATGAAAAAAAGAAATATCTGGATATATCTTTTCATATTTATTGGTGCAAGTTCATGGTTTTGGTTTTCTCTTCCTCATCCTCTGTTTCAGTCCCCTTATTCAACAACTATCATAGCTCAAAAGGGCGAGCTTCTTAACGTAAGAATTGCTGCAGACGAACAATGGCGTTTCGCTCCAATAGAAAAAGTTCCTGAAAAGTATGCTCAAGCAGTTATTCAATATGAAGATAAAAGTTTTTATCAACACCTTGGAATCAACCCTCTCGCTATAATCAGAGCCTTAAAACAAAATATTCAAGAGAACAGAATTGTTAGTGGGGCAAGTACCATAACAATGCAGGTGATAAGACTTGCAAAAAATAACCCTGAAAGAACACTCTGGGAAAAAATCATTGAGATGATTCTTGCCACACGACTTGAACTCACGACCAGTAAAAAAGAAATTCTCAAGCTCTACGCCTCACATGCTCCTTTTGGAGGAAATATTGTAGGATTAAACGCTGCTTCATGGGCTTATTACAGGAGAAGTCCTGGCAAACTTTCTTGGGCTGAAGCTGCAACACTGGCAGTTTTACCAAACA
>JADGAW010000210.1 GCA_015231815.1 Nitrospinota bacterium | reverse complement strand
TGTAATTATTGGATGTTTTGCATTATAAAGGGAAGGGCGGGTGTTTGAGTCCATGCCGGAATTTACCTTAATAAAGTTGTAACCTTTGCTACCTGTGTCAACCTTGTCGATTACCTCCATCAGAATAACTCCCGAAAGTGCGGCGAGGTATGTACCAGGTTCAATTTCCAGATGTATTTTTCTTCCGGTTTTATTATAGAAATCTTCAAGTCTTTTCTTTACAGGTTGTCCTATTTTTTGTAGATTGGTTGAGGTTTCATCCATCATTCTCCCAACCTTAAATCCGCCACCGAGGTTCATGTGGGTAACATCAGGGAATTGTTCGACAATTTCAATAGTGTATTCAGAAACAGCTTCCCAAACATCAGGGTCACTTCCCGAACCAATATGGGAATGAATCCTTTCTACCGTAAGATTATATTTTTCTGTTATTTCCTTTACCTCATTAATATACTCTAACCAAATACCAAAGCTTGAAGTTGGACCACCAACATCGGTTTTTTTGGTTCCACCAGAGCCTTTACCGGGGTTAAACCGTACGGAAACGTTACTTCCGGGAAATATTTTTCCATATTCTATTAGTTGATGGAGGGAACAGGCGTTGTACATAACACCATCTTTTATTACATCTTTAAAATTTCGAGGAATTTGCTGACTAGTAAGAAGAATTTTTTCAGGCTCAATTCCGGCAGTTATTGCTCTTTTTACTTCAAATTCTGAGCTTGCATCAATATGAATTCCTGTATTGTTTATGAGTTTAAGAATGGATTTATTAGGGTTTGCTTTCATTGCATATCTTACTGTTAACCCGTAAGGATTAGGAAAGGCGAGAGCTTCTGCACATTTTTCTTCAATAATTCTTTTGCTGTACACAAAAAGAGGTGTTCCAAATTTAATAGCTATTTCCCTAACCTGTTTTTCTGTTAAGAAGGAAAGTGTTTCGATTGCTTTTGTCATATAGAGCTCGTAATAAAGTTCATAAATAGTTTTTGAGGCTATGATTTTATATGAAAATTGAACTGAATTAAAATATTTTATCTTTTGCAGAAATGGTTTTGTTAGAATACTCTGAAATATGAGCAATTGAGGTAACCTAAATATATAATCATGGAACTCGTTGATTTCTTAAAAAAAGAATGTTCTCTGAACGCCAAAAACCCAATTGACCATAAAATCCTTATGGGTCTGCCAGCTTTTGATGAGGTCTTTAAAGAGGTAGAACTGGAATTATTGGTCAAGATTGCTGGTCAGAGTGGGATTGCCCTTATTGAATATAAAAAGTTCAAGGAAGGACAAAAGCTTATTGAAAAGGGAAATTACGATCAAATGCTTTATTGGGTAGTAAAGGGAAAAGCGGAAGTTCTGAAATATATTGAAAAACAAGATAAGCCTAAAGTTGTTTATAGCTTTAAGGAAGGTGAGTGCCTTGGTGAATCCGTTATAAGTGGTGAAGAAAGAAAATCGGATATTGTTGCGGGAAAAGAAGGGGTGGAGGTTGTGGAGATTGACTTTTCCATTATTGATGTTTGCTACGAACTGGGTACGAGGCTCTATCAACTTATTGCCTTAACCTTATGTTTGAAGCTCAATAATTCTTATGTTCAGGAAATGAACCTAATTAACAAAGCATCCCAGAAACTGAAAGAGATGCACCATAAATTACAGGCACTCAATAAGGAGAATCAAGCTCTTAAGGAAAAGATTAAAGAGTTGGAGTCGTAATCCAATTATGAGTATTTTTTGGTCAAGGTAACGGTGGCTCCGTTATTACTGAAATCAATTGCATCAAAGTAACGGGAAGCCATAAAAATTCCCCTGCCATTTGGGTTGCTTAGGCGTTCGAGAATTTCTTCATCGGTCATATTGGTAAATTTCCCATGGTTAAACCCCTTGCCTTCATCAGCTACTCGAATAACAATCTTGTCCTGTAACTTTAATGTTGTAACTTGAATTTCTGCATCACACGTTCTTTCCAGTTCTTCGACTCTTTCTTCAAAGTGACCTTGACAAAGGAGGGTTGCTTTTTCTTCTTCAGTAATTTTCAGGTTTCCATGTTCATAGGCGTTCAGCAGTATTTCTTCAAATAAACTTATGAATTTAGTAGCTTCGTTTTTATCAAAGAGTGGCGAGAGAGTTCTGTTAATCCAGTTTATTACCGTGGAAAGGGAACTCTTTTTTGTTGGTATTGATATTGTTGCAACATTTCCCGGAATGACTTCTTCGGGCTTTCCTTCAATTTCTTTGTGAAGCTCCCACCTCTTAATTGCCTGTTTAATTGTGACAATAAAAGACTTTACTTCAAAGGGTTTAACCACGTAATCATGTACCCCTAAGTCCATAAGTCTTAAAGCTGTATTTGCGTCATTTATTGAGGTGTAAGCTATGAAAGGTGCAATTTGACGTTCAAAGTTATATTTGGCAAAGGCAAAACCATCTACGTTTGGCATCATAAGGTCGCTGACAATTGCATCGAAGGTTATTCCGCTATTCTCAATTATATCTATAGCCTGCTGGCCATCCTCGGCAATCGTTACTTCAAACCCATTTTGTTTTAATACGCTTCTGGTGGAAATTAAAACAATTTTACTATCTTCAGCTAATAGGACGTGATGAGCCATCTATTAAGTATTCTAATATAAAATAAAGTAAGAATCTTACCTTATTTTCCTGTATGGGTAAAGAAATAATGCGATAAAAGCAGAAGAAGCTTCTTGAAGTGGGCAAAAGGTTAAAAATTACGGAAAATAATACTATTATTTGTCAACATGAAACCTGATTGAGTCTTAATTATAGATATAATCTCTTCTCCTAAAAATATAATTTATTACTCTATGAGTTTGGAATTTGCCACAATTGTTCAAATAAGAACCCAATCAACAAGGTTGAAAAATAAGGTTTTCTTAAAGATAGGAGAGAAACCTCTTATTGAACATGTTGTAAAAAGGCTTATGAAGTCACATTTATCGCAAGATGTCATTGTCGCTACTTCTACCAATCCACATGATGATGTTATAGAAAGATGGTGTAAGAAGAATAAAGTTCTTTGCTATAGAGGCAGCGAAGAAGATGTTTTAAACCGGTTTGTTATGGCAGCACAATATTATAAAGTAGAGAATGTTATTAGGGCGTGTGGCGACAATCCTTTTATTGATTTTACTTTTCTGGATACTTTGATAACTTCACATGAGAAATGTGGGGCAGATATCAGTAATGCCTTTGGCTCCCTTGTAATAGGGGCAACAGCTTTTGAGGTGATAAAGACCTCAGTTCTTGTGAACATTGAGAAAGGAGCAGACCAAAAGGTATATAGAGAACATGTAACAACCTATATTTATAATAATCCAGAGAAATTTACGATAAATTCCCTTGAAGCACCGGAATATTTACGAAGAACCCCTTTTAGACTCACAATTGATGAAGCTGATGACCTTGAACTCTGTCGGCAACTCTATACAGAAATAAGCCGTGGAGGTGACTTCGCATATACGAGCGAGGAAATAATATCTTACCTATCGAAAATGCCGAAAATTGCTAAAATAAACAGCAAGGTTCAACAAAAGGACTGGAAAAAGGAACTAAAGGAAGAACATTGATAATCTCACGGTATATTTTTACAGAATTCATTAAAAAAGTATTAACAATACTTTTTATTATGCTTTTGCTTTATTTGGTCATAGATCTCTTCGAAAAGGTGGATGAGTTTATTGTTCAAAAAGCAACATTTATGCAACTGTTGCAATATTTTTCTTTTAAAGTTCCCCTGATAATTACTCAGGTTATGCCTATTGCCGTGCTAATGGCAACGATTTTTTTGATAGGCATCTTTTCAAAAAACAGTGAATTAATTGCAATGAAGGCATGTGGTCTGCCAATGATACGAATTGTTTACCCGATTTTGCTTACCTCAGTAGTCTTATCATTCCTGATGTTTGTGTTGAATGAACTGGTAGTTCCGAAAGCAACGGCAAAATCTAACTATATTTTTCAGGTTGAGATTAGAAAATGGAAGGAAACAACCTTTTTTGATAACTCAAATATATGGATTAAAAGTCATAACAATTTCTTTTGGAATGTTGGATATTTCAATAAAGAGACTAACATTCTCAATAATATTCGGGTTTTTAAACTTGATGAAAATCACAAAGTCGAGTATCGGGTTGATGCCAAAAGCGCACAATGGAATGGTGAGAGTTGGATTCTTAGTGGCGGTGAGCTGTGGGACTTTAAAAATCCTCTTAAATTCTATTCAGAGGTTATTGATAATCAGGAGTTTAAGGTTTTGAAAACACCTCCCTCAGCATTTAAGATTGTCCAACGTCCTTCAGAAGAACTGAACTTTTATGAGTTGAAC
>JADGAW010000020.1 GCA_015231815.1 Nitrospinota bacterium | reverse complement strand
CCCTCTATGACATAACTTGAAACGGAGTCATCTTCCCTCTTGGTTATTCTCTCACTGGGGAGCTTCATGGCATCCAGACTTTCCTTAACAAAATTATATCCATGGTTTACCACTCTATCAACACGCTCAAGAAGATCGTCTGTCTTAAACGGTTTTTTGATGTAATCAGAAGCTCCATAGAGTCCTGCAACTTTTACTGCACGTACATCGTCTTCAACACTTGTTACCATCATGATTTTAGCGTTTACCTTTTGCTTTGCCGTATCTTCCTTAAATTTAATTTCCTTAAGAGCCTGAAGTCCATCCATTTTAGGCATTCTTATATCCATCGTAACGAGGTCTGGTTTTAAGTCAAAATACTTGTCAATGGCTTCAAGTCCGTTATTGGCAATCCCAACAACCTTATAACCGTTTGTTGAAAAAATACCACTGAGTACTTTTTGTATCATCTTTGCATCTTCTACAATAAGAACGTTTTTACTCATCTTTAACCCCTTTTTTATTATTGTATGCTGATAAAGAAATATTTAAAATCGACCCCTTTGGTTCATTATCAGTAAACCAAATATTTTCCTCCAAGGATTCCATTATTTTTTTACATAAATAAAGACCTGACCCCGTTCCACCAAATTTTCTTGTAGAACTGTCATCTGCCTGATAAAAAAGGTCAAAGACTTTTTCCTTTTTGGCATCTTCAATACCAAAGCCCGTATCTTTGACGTGGATAATGATTTTTTCTCCCTCTTTATAGGAGGTGAAAATAACATTTCCTCTGCGTTTGGTAAATTTTATAGCATTTTGACCGGCTTCCAAAAGAACTTTTTTTAAGCTTTCCCGACATGTATATACTTTATTCGCATTTTCTGGAAAATCTACGTGAAGCTTTACCGACTTTCCACCAATAGATTTTTGCAGAGAGGGTAGCAACTCTTTCATAACATCGGTAAGAAGAACTTCTACTTTTTCCGGACTTTCCATTGCCTTATGAACCAGATGGTTAATTTCAATCAGCTTTGAAATTGTTTCATTTAATGTTTCTGACTCATGCTCTACATCATTAAAATATTCCGCTTCTTTTTCATTCAGTTTTTCGCTGAGGGATACTTTAAGCAGGGAGGTTAAACCAAATATATTTGTCAGAGGGGTTTTTAATTCATGCGTAAGAGTATCGATAAAGTTTGCCTTCATTTTTTCCAGCTTAATAAACTCTTCATTGTATTTAATTTTCTGAATGAGAGCTTCTTTTTCCTTAACCAGAAAGATGTTTCGTAAGTGTGCGGATATTCTGGAAACAAGCTCTTCAGAGGAATATTTTTTATGAAGATAATCTGCCGCTCCCAGACGTAATGAAGTAATAATGCTGTCCTTATTTTCAATACTGGTGAAAACAATTGTTGGAATTTCACGACATTGATTCTTAACGTTCATGATTTCTAAAAACTCAAAGCCGTTCATTACAGGCATTTCAAGGTCAAGAATGCAAAATTCAATTTCGGGGTTATTTTTTATTGCCTCAATACCTTCATGACCATTTTGGGCATGAAAGATTTTCGTAAAACCATTGTTCGTAAGAACTAACGTTAAAGATTTCCTGACAACATTAGAGTCATCGACAATAAGAATACCAGTATTTTTAATACGTTCTTTCATTGAAATATTAAGGTCGAAAAAAGGATTGTTTATTATAAGCGAAAGAAGAACCTTATTAAAGATAAAGGTAAACTCCCTTCAATTAAAACTTACTCTTGTTACATTAACGTAAACGACCAATTACTTTTTATAGTAATTCCCCAAACAATTGAACCCACATCAAAAGCTTGTTTTCAAAAGAAACTTCAAGACGAAGTTCATAAAAACTATTTAATCTCTTCTTGAGGTGTTACAGTATTGGAAGAAACCGTTGATTGAGATGGCGGTGTTATTTTTTCCGTACTGTTTTCTCCTGTTATTGTATCAGCGACACCTCCTGCTACAGAGCCAACACCATTTCCAATTTCACTACCAATTGAGAGAATACCGTCAAAAAGCTTACCTGTTTTATTTCCTGTTTCTTCTTCAACTCTATTGGGAAGAATGGTTGCAAGAATAGCTGCCTTTTCCGGAAAGTTAGCAAAAACATTTTCATGAACCTGAATGTTTTTTAGAGAAAGTTGCTGTTTTGCCAAAGGAGAGACAATACCACTTACCCAGATTGCGTTAACGCCCTCAACATCGGCTAATGCAGCATTCTCTTTTGTCCATACAAAATAATCTGATAATACAACCACTGTTTTTCCACCAGCTTCAGGTTCTACATAAATGCGATTTTTTTCTACAGAGATATGGTTTATTGGTTGTTTGTTAACATGATATGAACGTATGAGCTCTGCAATTTCCTGATACCTTCGACATGCCTGTTCATTCTCTGCAGAAAGTGCCAGTTGAGCAAATTCTTTTCTTCCACTAACATTATTCATTGATGCAAGCCCGGCAACAAGTGCCGTTTGATGAGTTAACGTACAAACTGAATGAAACATGAGCTTTTCTGCTTCTTCTTTGTTTAAATCCATCTTAAGAAAAGCTTTTTCGCCAGCTTCCCTTAATGTGGCTGCAGAAACTTTCCAAAGCCCTTGATTATTTGTGGAACTCATTGTTGCTGCCCGAACAGAAAGGCTTGCTGCAATCGGAGCAACAGACAATGCTGCCTCAATGGTTGCACCACCGGCAAAAATAGCCCACGTTACATCATTTAATTCTTCTTGAAGGAGTTTATTGGAAGAATAAACATCAACATTAAGGTCTGCTGCCAAACGCCGCTTTGCTGTATTGTATCCAATAACATCTTTCATGAGAGCTTCGGTATCCGTAGAAGATTCACCTTTTTGCATACCTCCAATAGATGCTGAAATATCAGCAAGGGTATTGGAAAGTCCTTTAGCCAGTGACTCTACTGCTCCTATGGGATCTACAATAATGTTTTTTGTCATTGCAATTGGACCATTAGCGGCATTTTCAATTCCCTTTGCATATGCTTCAGAAGTTTTAATTTTTTTTATTGCGGCAATTGCTTCCATTTCCTGAATACGTTCCAATGCCAAGCTGTTACTGTAGGCACTCAGTTCAAGAAATGAGGATATAACCTGATATTCATTCATAAGTCCATCGGAAGTAACTTGAGGGGCAACATGATAGTTTTCTCCTTTTATAATTTCTTTTCCGAGAGACTCCTCTGCCGTAAGGGTTGGAATTTGTTCATAAAGCTCATTTTCTGCTGATGCAGCTGTATAGGTTGCCAAAAGAACCAAGGAGGAAAAAAGGAATTTTATTACCATAGGACTATTTTGTAAGAGGTTAAAAAAAATGATTTTACGTGTTTACATCTTTCTTAACAAGCATTAATTGAAAAATGCAAGAGCTACCTGAATTGAGAGGTTAATCGTGGAGCATTTTTTAGCGTAGTTTTGTCGTTTATTGTGAAGGATTTTAGCTTTTGCTAAAACAGAATCATTATACTTGTGGTGAAAAACGCCGCCTTGTTTAAAAGCTTGAGAAATTTTCTATTGCAAGCGGCATCCAGAAACCATAAAAGGTTATAAACTTTCCTAAAAATAAGGTAAAATAGCACCCCTTTTTTGACATATTCATCTGAAATGAATTGTGTAAAAAGGGTATAGATCCCAAAAGTTATACAAAGGCGGCACAAAGAAAATGTTTCACTGTACGAACATTTCTCAATGCCGTTGCACTAAGGTATGCGCCCGTAGCTCAGCTGGATAGAGCAATTGACTTCTAATCAATAGGCCAGAGGTTCGAATCCTCTCGGGCGTACCATCTATCGACGGGGGATTTCAGAATTGGCACTTTTGTAGTTTGGTGGAAAATGGTCATTTCTGCCATAATTCTGCCAAAAAACGGGACTTCGTCTCATCTGATGATTTTTGGCAACCCTAAATGAAATCAACTCACGTTCTTTCCGCCAAAAGGGGAAGGTCACAAAAAATAAAAAGCGCCTGAAAGGGTAATTTCATATTGGAAAAGACATCAGTAAATTTAGGCTATAATTACCAAAACATAAAATCATATGCGGTTTTCGTTACCGTAACAATGGTAAGAAACATAGATAAAAGATGGATTATACATTCACAGAAATTTTTGATATTCCAGTCCTCACCCGGTTATGTGAGTCATTTACCAAAATTAATGGAACGGTAACTGCGTTATTAGACTTGGAAGGAAACGTTCATATTGCAACAGGATGGCAGGATATATGTACTAAATTCCACCGAATTCACCCAAAAACTTCAAGGCGTTGTACTGAAAGCGATACGATACTTGCTGTTCAACTTGAGAAAGGCTTGAAATACAATATTTACAATTGCGAAAATGGGCTTGTAGATATTGCTGTTCCAGTTTATGTTAATGGGAAACATCTTGGAAATTTTTTTACCGGTCAGTTCTTTTTTGAAAAGCCAAATATCAAACTATTCAAAGAACAAGCACGTCAATTCAATTTTGATGAAGACGCTTATCTTGATGCTTTAAGCCGTGTGCCCACCTTTGATGAAGAAAGTATTAAGAAAACCATGAATTTCCTTGTCGAACTTGCTCAGCTTATTGGTGAAATGGGCATGGATAATTTGAATAAGTTAAGAGCCGAAGAAGAAAGACGTCATAAGGCTGAAGACCAAATCACGAGACTTGGTAGAACTATAGAATCTTCATTAAATGAGATATATATGTTTGAAGCAGAAAGTTTTAATTTCATTCTGGTTAATAAAGGAGCTCGTGAAAATCTAGGGTACACCATGGAAGAACTTAAAAAGCTTACCTTACCAGATATTAAACCAGAATTTACCAAAGAAAAATTTAAGGAACTTACCAAACCATTGCTTGATAAGAAAAAAGACCTTTTAAGATTTCAAACAATTCTTAAACGAAAAAATGGAAGTACATATGATGTTGAAGTAAATATACAATTAATGTCAACGGAAAATCCTCCGCTTTATTTAGCTATTATTCAAGATATAACGGAAAGAAAAATAGCTGAAAAAAAGTTAGAAGGACTCAACCTCTTTTTAGAAACTAAAGTAAAAGAAGAAACAAATAAAAGGTTGCAGAAAGAACAATTGCTTTTTCAACAATCAAAAATGGCGGCAATGGGTGAAATGGTAGCAGCAATAGCTCATCAATGGAGGCAACCATTAAACCTTTTAGGATTATCAATTCAAAATTTAGAAGATACATACGAATATGGTGAATTAACGCAAGAGTCTCTATCTCAAACAGTTTCTGAGCTCATGAATACAATACAGTTTATGTCCTCAACTATTGATGATTTTAGAAATTTTTTTAAACCGACAAACGAAAAAGTTTCCTTTATCTTAGATGATTTAATACAACAATCTATAAAGTTAACAAAAGCTCAACTAGGGGTTCATTTTATTGAGCTATTCTATGTAAACAAAGTAAATTTTGATAAATCTATAATCGGCTATCCCAATGAGCTTAAACAAGTACTACTAAACCTAATATCAAATGCAAAAGATGCGATTATTGCAAAAGGTTCAAACTTTAAAGGGGTAATTAATGTTACGAATTTTATTGAAGACTCAAAGCACATAGTAACAATAGAAGATAATGGAGGTGGAATAGATGAAAATATACTTGATAGAATATTTGAACCTTTTTTTACCACTAAACTCAATCAAGAAGGTACAGGTATTGGTCTTTATATGTCTAAAATGATTATTGAAGAGCATATGTATGGAAAATTAAACGTTGCAAACAGCACAAATGGAGCAATGTTCACAATAGTTTTGAACAATAATTAAGCAATTGGAAAAAAATATATAACGGTTGCCTGCACCTTAAATAGACAGCCAGTTTTTAGTTTATCTATATAAGTAAATAGGGTTTTGCATGAATGTTTCACTGCACCCCATTGATTTCGGGATTCTCCTTCTTTATACAATCGGAATCGTTGCCCATGGAATTTGGGTAGGAAAACGGCACAAAGGGGAAAACGATTATTTTCTGGCAGGTCGCACCATGACGTGGACCTTCATTGGAATGTCACTCTTTGCATCGAACATATCCAGTACAACCCTTATCGGTTTAGCCGGAGAGGCCTATTCAACAGGAATCGCTGTTTATAACTACGAGTGGATGGCAGCGGTGGTTTTGGTCTTCTTTTCCATATTTCTTTTACCCCTTTACCTCAATTCTGGCATTTACACCGTTCCAGAATTTCTTGAAAAACGTTATGACTCCCGATGTCGAAGCTACTTCTCCGCCTTAACTCTTTTTCTCAATATTTTTGTAGATACTGCCGGAACTCTATACGCTGGAGGGCTGATTATTCGCATGGTCTTTCCCGACCTTCCACTCTGGGAAGCAGTCGTAAGCCTTGCTCTTCTTTCAGGGATATATACAGCTTTTGGTGGATTGGCAGCGGTTATGTTCACCGACATGGTACAGGCGATTCTTTTACTTGTTGCATCTGTTATTGTAACCTTCTGTGCATTTGAGCAAGCGGGAGGATGGAGTCAAATCGTTGCCTCAACACCACCCGATATGCTCAGTCTTGTGCGTCCTATTGATGACCCTTCAGTGCCGTGGCTTGGACTTATTACAGGAGTTCCCTTGCTGGGCTTTTACTTCTGGTGCACCAATCAATTCATGACGCAACGGGTATTAAGTGCGAAGAATATTGAGGAGGGAAGGCGTGGGGTGCTTTTTGCTGGATTATTAAAACTTCCTGTGCTGTTTATTATGGTGTTGCCGGGAACAGCAGCAATTCTTATTTACCCTGAGTTACCAAAGCCTGATCTCGTGTATCCGACCCTTTTGTTTGACCTTCTTCCAACAGGAATTCTCGGTCTTGCCCTCGCTGGATTTCTTGCAGCACTCATGTCTCAAGTCGATTCTACATTGAACTCTGCATCAACCCTTCTGACTATGGACTTCCTGAAAAAATATCGTCCTCAGATGAGTTCTTATTCTCTAATGCAGGCGGGTCGTATTTTTACTCTGCTCTTCATGGGAATTGCTGTTCTTTGGGCACCAATGATCGAGAACTTTGATTCACTCTTTCAATACCTTCAGAAAATTCTCTCCTATGCGGTAACTCCAGTAGTAACACTCTTTCTTGTTGGAATTTTCTGGAAACGTGCAAACGCTGCCGGAGGTGTGTTTGCACTTTGGATTGGGACTTTTTGTGGCGTGACTTTATTTGTACTGAATGAAGTTTTCGGAGTAATTTCCCTGCACTTTCTATATATCCCTCCCCTTATTTTTTGCATGACCCTTCCAGCACTTTTCATGGGTAGTATGAGAACAGAGAAACCAGACGCACAACAAATGAGCCTCTGCTGGGATATTTCGGCGTTTCGTAAAGAAACTGTTGAAATGAACTCACTTCCATGGCATAAGAATTACCGCATTCTTTCGGTCATTCTTCTTCTCTTAACCTCCATACTCCTTATGTTCTTCTGGTAATTTCTCTCATGTAATAATTCCTTGAAAAAACAAAAGAGATAAAAATAAATTACAGTTTTTGTGGTCTTAAGTCGAAACCAGAAACAATAAAACACCTATTTGAGAAGCAACCAATTCTACTTTGTGCAATAATAGTATAAATATTTTTATTGGTGGATATAGTAATGAATAAATCTATAAAACATACCCTCTTTTTAGTTTTGTTTTTATCTATAAGCTTATCTCCCGGTAAATCAATAGCAGCTCTTACGATTGCCTTTCCTCTTTGGAATCAAAGTATTGCTACAAGCGGTACGGGAACACCTTCTACAGGAGCCTATACAAATATCTTTTGTTATGCGGACATTGCTGATACGGTAACAATAAATTTTTATTCGTCAACCGGAGCAAATTTCTATTCGAAATCAAACACAATTAATGCTCATGGAAATTTTGGATTTTTAGGAGCTCAGGATACAGCTTTTATTACCAATACAAGAGCAATTTCTACTCAAGGAAATGGAGGAACATATCAGTATGGCGGCCTGACAGTTGTTTTTGCAAACTCGGTAAAAAGCACCAATAATTCCGGATGTTTTGTCAATGTAATTCTTCCTGTACTCGGTAATGCTTCATTTTCGATTCCCCCAACTCAGAGCGTTGCCCCATAACAATTCCTCTTATTTCTTAACCTCACTTTTTTTTATTTTTAAGTAAAACCTTCAGATTATTTTTTGCAAAGACATGGTTTGGGTCTATCTTGAGGGCATTTTTAAATGCAATAATCGCTTCATCGGTTTTTCCAATACTTTTCAATAGCATTCCAAGCCAATAATGTCCGTCTGGTTTTTCCGGAGCAATTTTAAGCAATAAACTAACAGAACGATACGCATCATCAAAATATCCAATGAGGGAATAGAGTCTGCTCATTTCAGCATAGTCAGAATAGTCAGCAAGACCTAACGTTTTCAAACGGTTTAAATAATAAAGAGCCTCCTTTGGTTTATTAACATTATTGATATAAAAACCTGCCAGATTTTTGTTTATAGCATAACTATCCGGGTTAATTTTCAGGGCAGCTTTATACTCCTGTAACGCTTCATCATTCATCTGTTTCTTCTGATATTCAATGCCCAGATTAATATGACCCCTGTCACTTTGAGGAGATTTCTTTACAACATCTTTCCACAGAGTAAGGTTTGTATCACAAATCGTGTTTCTCTCTATTGTTCCCAACATAAAAAGAAAAATAACCCCTCCGATAAAAAATTTAACTCGTGAAACGTTAAGAACAATAACCTCAAAAAGAATGAGAATAAACCCTAATGAAGCGGGATATGTTCGGTAATCAACCATTAGTTCTTTTATTGGCAAAACAGATGACTCCGGTAATAAAGCAACATAAAACCAGAGAATCCCAAATGCTGAAAGCAGGTAATTTCTTTTATATAAACCATAGGCGAGAAACAGTAAAAAAATATTTATTATGATTGCTGCTCCAACTACAAAAGAAAAATGTGAATGAAGAGGAAAACCGTGGTCTAGGTTTAAGAATGAAGGCAGCGGTAATAAAAACATCTTCCAATAATGCAAAAGGACAATACTTTGGGAATACATATTCTCTACCGGTCCCCATAATTCAGTAGAGCTAAAACCATAAACCGCTTCACCTCCTCCGGGTCTATAATTCAATAAACCTACCCCCTTATAAAAGAAAAAAACATAGATGAGAAGAAGGAGGAAAATAAAACCTGCAACAATAAAAAACGTTTTTAATTCCTTCTTGCTTCTTTGTATAAAACAGAGTTCATAAAAAAAAACTACTACAGGAAAAGTAATTGCTGTCTCCTTTGACCAAAAAGCAAGGATAAAGCAAACAAGAACGCTTAAACCATAAAGTACCTTCTTTTTATTTCCATGTCGAAAATGGAGATAGGTATAAAAAGCAAGGAGATAAAAAAAGGCTTCGAAAAGAACATCTCTTTTGGACAAATATGAAACACTGTTTGTATGTAATGGATGAACAATAAAAATAAGTACGGTAAGAAAAACCGCTAACCTTATATTTGCTTTATCCCTATCAATATAGCGATATCCAAGGAACGTTAAAAGAAAATAGATTAAATAAGCATTCAGTAGGTGAAAAATAATACTTACTGCGTGAAAGCTATATTCCTTATCTCCAAAGAAATGATAGTTGAATGCAAATGAAAGTATGGGAAAAGCCCTATGTGAGAGAAAAAATGGTGTTTGATCTTTGAAATAATCTTTAATTCCATGAATTTTTTCAACAAATGGATTACCTATTATGGCGAGATAATCGTCCATAAAGAACTCATTATCCAAGGAATTGGCGTAACAGACGAAACAAACGAGAGCCAAGATCAACATGACGAACACTCGTTTTTCAAGAAAATCTGAAACAACTCTTTTCATAGGTATGGTAATTGTTTTTACTCTTTTATCGTTGAAATCCCTTAAGCCCCTAACTCAATAGTTTTTCAAAACATTGTTATGGTAAAGAAAAAGAATGACTGCGGGAAAACCCGCAGTCAAAGATTAGGATCAGGAATTACTGGACAACGACAGAAATACTGTCGTAAAAAAGGTTAGAGGCACCCGTTGTTAAAACGCCATCCTTTGTTGTATCAACACCAAAGTAAAATGTGTAGGTACCTGCAGCTAAAGATGTTGTAGAAAGAACTGTGTATGTTGCTAATGTACCAAGGTTGCCTTGATACGTAGGACTAGTTGTGACAGATGTTGTTGAGACCATCGTAGAAAGGTTGTAATATTTCCATGCATTGGAAGAGTCTTTATAAAGTACCCACCAATCTGCAGCAGTTCCTGTTTTATTGCCAGAGTCAAGAGTTATGGTAATGGCAACGGAAGAACCGCTGGTAACGGTTTGGGTAGTGTCTTTTCCATTTGCCTTAATATCAGCAACCGGATTGGAATTGCTGGTTGACCCTGTTAACGTAAATGTTCCGGCATACAAGGGAGAAGCGCATAGTAATGAAGCCATCACCAAAAAAAGTTTAACTATTTTCATATTATTTCCTTTCAAAATTATTCGTAACCAAAATTAGGAGCTTCCATGTCGCAGGCACCATTAGAATCCTGTACCTTTCCGTCAGTATCAAAAACAAATGTTCCTGTAGTATTTCCTGAAACAGTAATTGCATTGCTTAACTTAAAACCGCACCCAGGAGAAGGGTCGCCACTATATTGACAAGAACCGGAACTGTTTGGTGGAGCGAAGGCATTATGTCCAGACGAACCCGCTGTTGCTGTGGAAGTTGTGGAAACAAAAACCCAAACAGTGTCATTTCCCGTAGTGCAAGCACTATAACCTGCTGCATCTGAAGGCGTTGAACCACCTTCAGGGTTGTAATAGTATGGTGTTAAAGTACCACCACTGCCATCACTTATTGGCTTACAAACATCAATAGTATAAGAGGTTCCTGCAACACAATTCGTCCCCGTATCGGCGGCAGGAGTAAAGGTAACATTGTCTGACATTTTCATTGCGAAACAGTTGTAGGTACCGTCGGTAACGGAACTCGACGTTAAGGTTGGGCTTGCTGCCATATCAAAACTTTGTCCTCCAGACACGTCAAGAATTGTTTGGGCAGTTCCGGTACAATCAGCATTTGGGTACAGGTTTATTTTATAAACTGTTATATTTGCTGTTTGGGTGTTAACCCCGGCACTGGCAACTCCTTGAAGTCCAAGAAAAGCAACCATTGAAAAAAGAAATATTAAAGCAGACCTCATACAACCTCCTCTATTAAAGTTAATTATTCTTTGATTTTACCGAAATATTCAAATATTAACAATCACATACAGGAATTAGCCACAAGGAAATAGTCAAAGAGGACAACATCAAAAAAACTTCAATTGAGGCTTTTTATTAAATCTGCTCCAAGGAGTCTAACACCATTTTCAGTAAGATGGTTCCCATCAAAGCGATAGAGGTAAGCTCCCCCTTTTTTTGCAAAACATTTTTCTTTGTCACATAGAAGATTACGTGGGTCGTAGAGGGTAACTCCAGAAAATTCTTTTACCAATTTCTTTATTTCTGAAGCATATACATTTAATTGTTTTTTTTCTTCATCCCGAGAAATCTCACAGTTACTTTGATCTTTAAATAAATAAGGACGTGGAGGTAAACACGCCTCCATAAATTCCGGTACATCAAGAGTCAAAACAACCTTTTTACCTGACTCACTTAATGCTTTAACCGTCTCATAAAGTCGAAGAGAAAAAATTTCCTGAGCAGAGTGGTTTTCAAGTCCCGGAGAAGAAATAGGAATTCTTCCATCAAGGTATTGGTTATAAAAAGTCGATAAAATTACCACATCAATATTTTTTGAAGCAATTAAATCATTAAGGGTATTATCTATCCATGGCTGACAACCAGTATCTTCCGTTTGAAATTGAGTGGGGCGTCTATAGGTATAAACATGTTTAATTGGCAAACATGTTCCCCGAACATAACTTTGAAGATTATTAACTCCGTTCATTGATAGTCCTTTGCTGATTTGACCTGCATGAGAATCTCCAAAAACTGTAATAGTACCAAGTAAATTTGTTTTCTTAGATAAAACCTTCTCCCCTATCAAGGATGTGGTCTGAAAGTCATTTACAGCAATCCGCTGATTAAAGCCTTTGAAATGAAAAGTCACATACCCTGAAATGCCAAGAAGCAAGGTCACAACACACAAGCCTCTGGTTAGGGGTATGCCGGAAAATCCCCGTTTTTTTCTAATCGGTTTTTCAATAAAGATGTATGTTACCCAAGCCAAAACAAAACTTAAAAGAACGAGAGAGATGCGTATTTCTCTATCAGGAAGTCCCGCTTCGATAATGTAGGCAAATGATAATAATGGCCAATGCCACATATAAAGGGGAAAACTAATGAGCCCAATAAAAACAAGGGAGGAATTGCTTAACAAGCGTCTGCTCAAATAAGAGTCTTTCCCCACTGCAATAAGAATAAGGGTACCAAGGGTTGGAATTAATATCAAAAAAGCTGAAAATGATTTATTGCTTCCTCCAATAAAAAGGGGAACAGTCATCATAAGAAAACCTATCCCCGATAAAATTTCAACGGATTTCCGGGAAAGAGATTGGTTTGTTGCAACAAAACGACGATGAAAAAACGTACCTGTTTCCTGAAAAATAATAAGGTAAGCAAGAAGGCTTCCCAACATTAATTCCCAGAACCGAGTAAAAGGCAAATAAAAAGCAAATGCTGGATCTTTCTGAAAAAATGCACTACTTGATAAAAATGAAAAGAGCAAAATAGAACAAATTAACCAAAATAATCCGGTGGGTTTTTTCCAAAAAAGGTAAAGAACAAAGGGCCAGATAATATAGAACTGTTCTTCTATTCCCAGTGACCAAAGGTGCAAAAGCGGCTTTAGACTTGAAGCGGTGTCAAAATATCCCACTTCCTGCAGCAAGACAAGGTTTGAGATAAAAGCAACTCCAGCTGCCACATGCTTTCCTAATGATTCATATTCATCTGGCAGTAAAGCCAACCAGCCAAAGAACATTGAAGCAAGCAAAACAATAAAAAGAGCAGGAAAAATTCGCCGAATTCTACGTGAATAAAAATCAATAAAGGTAAATTTCCTCTTTGCTAAAGCATCAAAAATAATCGTTGAAATAAGATAACCTGAAATAACAAAAAAAACATCAACTCCTAAAAAACCACCTCGGACATAACCGGGAAATGCATGAAATAAAACTACCGCAAGAACTGCTATTGCTCGTATTCCATCAATATCAGGGCGATATGATACGTTATTATTTATGGGGTTACTATTACTTTTCATCGAATAAAAAGATAACCTGAGAGAATGGATATACCCATAAAAGCCATAAACCTTTATAAGGCAGCTACAATAGAGATATAAACTCCAGAAATTTTTCGTATAGCAAGCATGGAAGTTTTTATGGAACTTATTTTACGATATGCTTTAGAAATATTTGAGAAACAAAACAAATCACCTAAACTTTCATCTCTTCCTACAGTTTTTTATTTATGCAAAGAAAACCTGCTTGAAGGTTAGGAAAATTTCCAAAACTTCTCTTTCGTTCTTAACGTCCAAGGTTAGTTTTGACCTGTTTTACTTCTGTAATAGGAATAAATTACCGGCAGGACAAAAAGGGTGAGAAACATACTGGTAGTCATACCACCAAGCATAGGAAGAGCTATACGTTGCATAACATCGCTTCCTGCTCCATCTCCGAAGAAAAGGGGAAGAAGACCGCCAATAACTGCCATTCCGGTCATGATGATGGGACGAAGACGTTTTACCGCACCTCTTTTAATAGTTTCAATAATTTCTTCAGAACAATACTTTTCTTTTGTATTTTCCTCAAACTCCAGATTGATGTAAAGTGCCATCAAAACCCCTATTTCCACCGTTAAACCTGCAAGAGCAATAAAGCCAACATAAACCGCAACACTGAAGTTAAAGGAGAAAAAATAAAGAGCCCATATGCCTCCCACAAGTGAAAGAGGTATCGTGAGCATTATTATTAAGGAGTGTCCAATACTTTGAAAGTTCATGTAAAGAAGTAGAAAAATGATTGCCAAGGTAAGCGGGACAATAATCTTTAGCCGTTCCTTCGCCCTCTCCATGTACTCATATTGTCCCGACCATGTAAGAGAGTAACCAACGGGCAAGGATACTTTCTCCCTAACCATCGCTTGAGCTGATTTAACATACCCATCAATATCTGAGGTTTTTATATCAACATAAATCCAAGCGTTAAGCCGAGCGTTTTCTGACTTAATCGATGCTGGTCCGTCGGTGACCATAATATCGGCAACTTGCGCTAAGGGGATTTGTTGTCCTGCTTTTGTTTTAATTAAAACCCGTTTTAAACGTTCAGGACTATCTCGGTAACTTCTCGGATAGCGAAGATTAACGGGATATCGCTCCAATCCCTCAACTGTTTGAGTTACGTTCATTCCGCCAATGGCACTTTGAATAACATCCTGAATGTCTTCAATGGTTAGTCCATACCGTGCAGCATTAAAACGATTTATTTTTATATCAATATATTTTCCGCCCATAACTCGCTCTGAATAAGCAGAAAGGGTGTCAGGCAATTCCTTCAAAACGCTCTCAACCTGAACTCCGAGTTTTTCCAAAACCTTGAGGTCGGGACCAGCTATTTTTATCCCAACGGGAGTTTTTATTCCTGTTGACAACATATCAATTCTTGCTTTTATTGGCATTGTCCAAGCGTTTGATACACCGGGGAATTGAATCGCAACATCCATCTCTTCAACAAGTTTTTTGTAGGTCATACCGTGTCGCCATTCACTTTTGGGCTTGAGGTTTATGGTTGTTTCGAACATTGAGAGGGGGGCTGGATCCGTTGCTGTTTCGGCTCTCCCCAACTTTCCAAAAATGTTTTCAACTTCGGGAAAAGTCTTCAATATTTTGTCTGTTTGCTGAAGTAACTGCTTTGCCTTGGTTATTGAAATTCCCGGCATAGTTGTCGGCATGTACAAAATAGACCCTTCATACAAGGGTGGCATAAACTCAGAACCTATTTTTTTTAGAGGGTAGATAATTGAAGCGAGAAGAACTATCGCAATGAGGAGGGTCAGCACCCTGAATTTCAAGAAAAAGTTCAGAAAAGGAATATAAAGGGTATAAAGCAATCGGTTAATTGGATTTTCTGTTTCCTCCCGTATTTTTCCTCGCACAAAATAACCAATCAATACGGGAATAAAAGTAATTGAAAGAAGGGATGCGGCAAGTATTGCGTAGGTTTTCGTAAATGCCAAAGGGGCAAAGAGTCTGCCTTCCTGAGCTTGAAGAGTAAAAACGGGAAGAAATGAAACAGTAATGATTATTAGAGAAAAAAAGATGGAGGGACCAACCTCCTTGCAAGCTTTTATGACAACATCCCACCGTTTCTTTTCTGTGAGATTTTCTGACTCAAGAAGCTTTTTGTGAGCGTTTTCAATCATAACGATGGCACCGTCGATCATTACCCCAATTGCAATGGCAATCCCGCCAAGGGACATAATGTTGGCGTTAATTCCTTGAAAAGACATCAAAATAAATGAAATTAATATACCGACCGGAAGGGTGCAAATCGCAACGAAAGCAGACCGAAAATGTAAAAGAAAAACAATACAAATAACTGCAACAACAATGGATTCCTCTATCAGTTTTTCTGTAAGGTTGCTTATAGCATCCAGAATAAGCGTGGAACGGTCATAGGTTGGAACAATTTCCACCCCTTCAGGAAGTCCTGCTTTAAGGCTTTCAAGTTTTTTCTTTACATTTTCAATTACCTTGAGGGCGTTTTCCCCGTAGCGCATGACAATAATTCCTCCGGCTGTTTCACCAATTCCGTCAAGTTCAACAAGCCCCCTTCTTAGTTCTGGTCCCAGTTTTATTCGTGCAACATCCTTTAATAAAATTGGCACCGACCGTTCATCAACCGCAAGAACAATCTCTTGCAAATCTTTAAGAGATTGAATGTAACCAAGTCCCCTCACCATAAACTCTGATTCTGCCATTTCAATTAAACGACCTCCAACATCTCGGTTGGAACGGTTAATCGCCTCTTTGACATGACCAATACTTACATTGTAGGAAATGAGTTTATTGGGATCGACTTCTACCTGATATTGCTTTACAAACCCACCAACTGAGGCGACTTCAGAAACCCCAGAAACTGTTTGAAGCTCATACTTTAAATACCAATCCTGAATTGAACGAAGCTCGGAAAGGTCATGCTTTCCTGTTTTATCAACCAAAGCGTATTCATAAACCCAGCCAACACCAGTTGCATCTGGACCAAGAAAGGGTTTTGCTCCTGCTGGTAAATTGCTGGAAACAACATTCAGATATTCCAAAACACGGCTTCTTGCCCAATAGATGTCAGTTCCATCCTCAAAGATTACGTAAACAAAGGAAAAACCAAAAAAGGAATATCCCCGAACTGTTTTGGCAAAGGGAACTGACAACATTGCTGTTGTCATGGGGTAGGTAATTTGGTCTTCTACAACCTGCGGTGATTGTCCCGGATACTTTGTGTAAACAATTACCTGCACATCAGAAAGGTCAGGAACGGCATCCAGTGGAATATTTTTTACCGAATATATGCCTCCCAGAGTGATAATCGCCGTCAAAATTATCACTAAAAATCGATTTTTTATGGAAGATTCAATTATGCTTTTTATCATTTTTTATTTAATTCAAATGTTATTTTTATGTCATTGTTCATCTATTTATCTCCAAAACTCAGAGAATTTTCCATTCCAACCTATCTAAAGACTTTAGGTTATATGAAAACATTTCAACGCCTGCATGTTTGTCTTCTGTATAGTAATAAACTTTACTTTGACATTTCATGCTCCATCTTCATACCATGACCATCCATTTTCATGCCATGGTCTTGCATCTTCATCTCATGTTTATTCATCTCCATCGGTGAAGCAGGTACATGTGAGCTGTCACCTGTATTTTGTAACTTGCCACTATCATCTCCCATCATTTCAAATGCTGTGCTTAACCTGCTTTCTGAATCGATAAGAAACTGCGCTGAAGTTACTATTTCATCTCCAACATGAACTCCTGAGGTAATTTCAGTTTTTTCATCAGTTGAAATTCCGGTTGTTACTTCAACAGGAAGAAATTTACCCTCTCCCAATGCCTTCATAACAAATGTGTTACTTCCTCGATAAAGAACTGCCGAATCAGGAACCGTTACAACATTTCTTTTGGGTGCAGATAATATTCTGACGTTGGAAAACATTTCCGGTTTTAGCTCAAGGTCGTTATTATTTACTACAATCCGAACTTTGATTGTGCGGGATTTTCGTTCAAGATAGGGATAAATGTAGGCAACCTTTCCCCTATATTTTTTCCCTGGTAAGGCGGTAAAGTTTAGCTCAACTTCATCACCAACCTTAACCCAGGGGATTTCATATTCATAAATATCAGCGTTTACCCAGACAATTGAGAGGTCAGTGATTTCATACAAAATAGTTTTTGGGGTTACATGACTCCCTTTTCTCACATTCAGGGAGGTAACAACTCCAGCATATGGTGAATGAATATGAAGAGCTTTTTGCACCTTCCCATTTTTTTCCAGCTCTCTGATTTGATGGTCTGGTACATCAAAATATTTAAGCCTTTGTCTGGTTGTTTTCGCCAAACTATTTGAAGTTTTCTTTGAAAGAAGATATTCCTCCTGAGTGGAAACAAGTTCAGGAGAGTAAATTGATAAAAGCATCTCATCTTTTCGAACCACTGCTCCTGTAGAGTCGATAAACATCTTCTCAATCCAGCCACTTACCTTGGGATTGATTTTATTAATCTTTTGCTCATCCGCTTCAACGATGCCAGCGGTTACTATTTTTCTGAATAAATCTTCTTTCTCTACCTGTGCCGTTTTGACACCAATGTTCTGAACCATTGTGGGGTCAATTTTTACCGTTCCGGCAACACTCTTTTCCTCACTCTCATAAACCGGAACCAAATCCATTCCCATGGGTGATTTTCCAGGTTCTTTACGCACATACGTTGGATCCATTGGTGCCTTCCAATATTTTATTTTTCTTTCAACCTGACCTGTTTGGGTTTCACTTTTTTTTGCACTACCTCTATCATTATTTACAAAAGAATGACCAAACCAGCCAGCAGAGAGGGCAACAATAATTCCAACAACGAGTAACAATTTTTTCATTGTTTTACCTCCATGACATTTTTTTTAACGGTTTCCAACTGCATTGCCGAATCTTCTTCAAGACCAGAAAGAGCAGATTCATGCTGAAAGAGTAAATGTGCAAGGTTAATTCTGTCCATTAACAATTCCATTTCTATCTTCAGTAAAAAAAGGAAATCAATCCGGTCTGTTTGGTAGTTAGAAATTGCCGACTCCAATGACTGGGATTTTTGGGGAATAATTTTCTGAGCATATAACTCAATTTCCTGCTCTATTTTTTGAATGTGATGAACTTTTGCGTTAATGGTGGAACGAAGTTTATGCTCAGCATCTTCCCATTGCTTTTCAATTGCTATTTCCCTGTGAGCAAACTCTTTCACCTCGGCACTTCTAGCCTTATTCTGAAAAAAAGGAAGGGTCATACTTACATCCACCCCTATAAAATCACTTCTTTTCATTCCATAAAGGCTATCCCTTTGACTATAGGAAAGACCAACCAAATAGTCAGATTTACTATTGAGT
>JADGAW010000209.1 GCA_015231815.1 Nitrospinota bacterium | reverse complement strand
GAAAATTAACTAATATATATGGGTAATATATGGAAACTTTCCAAAAACATTCAGCGGAGCTTCGCCCTCTGGTGAAAATCGTTAGAACGCAAACCGATGCAGCCGCCTAAGAGTGCAATATGTGTAATTTGCGGACGTCGCCCTGCGACTACTGTTGAACACGTACCTCCAAGAGGATTTTTCAAGGGTACTGTTGGCCAATTCCTGACCGTCCCTGCTTGCACCATCTGCAACAATGGCAGCTCAGAGGATGATGAAACTCTGCGTAATTACATTAGTGCCCAAATTGGAAAACAAACTACGGACGCCAAGTATCTCTGGGAATGGGGGGCACACAAAAGTTTCTTACGCAGTACGAAACTCCGATCTGCGTTACTAAGCACAACACACGAAGTTGAGGTTGCAAATGAAGATGGCTTAACCACTACTCGTTTGGCTTTCGTCGTTCCGGTCAGTCTATATCAACGGGTCTTTGAGCGGGTTACTCGTGGTTTGCATTTCTTGCATACTGGAAAGCTGTTGCCAACTGACATTTGCGTTCAGGTAAATCTGCTTATCAATTCACCCGATCTGTCCTTTCCTGAGTTGCAAATATTTGAGACGCATTCGGTAGCGGAGGAAGCATTCGTGTACAGGTTTGCTCTTGATCCTGAGGAGATTAGTAATGGTGTCTGGCTATTCACCATCCATGGGTCTCATTGGGTTCAATCATCAACCGGAGCGCTCGTTGATAATGCGTTCTAACATTGCGTTCGAGAGGGACGCCGCAAAAGCGCAGCGCCCCTCAACTTTACGTTACCTGACATACACAATGCTCTCAAATCGTTGCATTTTGCAATGAATGCCAGTAAGATATATCTTTAAACAATAATATGGAGGTATAGAGCTATGGCAACAGCAGTTAGAGTCTCAGAAGAATTAGTTCAAGAAGCTCGTAAATTCAGTCGAGTAGATCATCGTTCAATAACCGGACAAATTGAACATTGGGCTAAAATTGGTAAATGCGTAGAGGCAAATCCAGACTTAACTTACGATTTGATAAAGGAAATATTGATTGGGCTTGAAGAACTGGAACAAGGCGAACTGTCTGAATACAAGTTCGGATAAAACCAATGAAAATTCTACAATCAAGATCATTTCAAAAAAAGGTTAAGAAGTTCACTAAAAAAGAGAAAAAAGCACTCGATGGGGAAGTAAAAAAAATAGCAAAAGACCCGACTCTTGGAGTTGAAAAGAAAAGTGATCTCAAGGGAGTATTTGTACATAAATTTAAAATTCATTCAATTCAATACCTTCTTTCCTACAGATTGCAAAATGAAAATATTGAACTCATTATGATTGGGCAACATGAAAACTATTATCGTGATTTAAAAAGTTATTTAAAGAATCAATACAACAAAAATTAAGCTGAAATAAGGTAATATTTTTTGTATTCTTGGTAGAAAAGGAGACGGTCACCTTTGAAAAATTAAAATGCCTAACTGTTAAGTTTGGGTAGGTTGTTGTACTATAAAATACTCCTCGCTCTTTTTGAAATTGCTCCAGTTAACCGTATCGTTCTGGAAAACGCTCAGATTAAAGGCTTTGCCGACTTTGAAGATTCAGTCCTTCACGAAGTAGCAATTCATTCCGGATCGGAATATATTCTTACAAGAAATATTTCCGATTTCAAGAAGTCCAAAATCCCTGCTTTTACCCCAAAAGAATTCATAAATATGTGGAAGACTCAGGATTTTCATACATTCCCACCACTGGAGGTGAAATAAAATACCCACAGGGTATCGGATTTTATTCTTAGGCGGATTTCTATTTTTCCCTATTTATTGAGAGTATTATATTGAAAGAGAATATAAAAAAAGAGTTGCTATTTTTGGAGGTATGGTATATTTCGTATACTCTATAAACCTTGATAACCCAAAAAAATTATGAAAAAACCATTTACTTTTTATCGGAAACTTTTATTTATTGTTTTGCTGCTTGCAACACTTACTTTTTCTCAAACAGTTACTCCGTATAAAGTTTATGCTAAGGTTAGCTGCGATGAGTTAAATGAACTCAACACTTCTTTGGATAATTTGGCGGAAGCTCTTGTTGACGCTGAAATTGGCGTTAACTCTCCCCTTGATAAAGCCTTGGATGAATTACTCAATGCTCTTTTTGCATTTGCTGACACAGAACAGGACGCTTCTCTTGATATTGCTTTAACAAATATGGATAACGCATGGAACGATATGCAGCAGGACGCTTTTAAAGAATCTTTGGATCAGGTAATTGCTGAAATTGACGGCATAATGTCTGAAGAGTGCCGTTAAAATTAACGTAATTCATACCCTTAATTGGTTCAATACAAAGAACGATGCCAAAAAAGTTTATTAAAAAATATTTTCCTAGCCCAGAGTCAATTCGCAATCATAAATCCCTGCAATTTTTAGGAAATTTATTGCACGATGCGAACCTCTGGCACTTAAACAGGAAATCTGTTTCCGGTGCATTTGCTCTGGGGCTTTTTGTCGCCTATGTTCCTGTTCCCTTTCAAATGGCTCTAGCTGCCATACATGCAATTATTTTTAGGGTAAACCTTCCCATCTCCGTCGCATTGGTATGGATAACCAACCCTGTTACCATTCCACCGATGTTTTATGGAGCCTATAAGTTAGGAGTTTATGTTCTGGGGGTGGATATCCAACCCTTTAATTTTGAACTAAGTTTTAACTGGATATTTACGCAACTTGGGGAAAAATGGCAACCCTTTCTTCTTGGCTGTTTTCTAACCGGAACAGTTTTAGCACTATTAGGGTATATATTGATACAGATTTCTTGGCGCCTCATGGTTATTAGAAAAAAGAAAAAACGCTCTATTAATCTCAAACAGGGGATAGAAGAAAAAAAAGATGATCCTTAAACACCCCTGACCTTCGTCTAACACTCATAATCCACAACTTTTCTTTCCAGTGCTATTCCCTTAAGAAACTCAGCAACTTTTACATGTTCCGGGTGGATTTTGTATTTTTCGAGATTTTCCTGACTTTCAAAAGAAGAGTAAAGAGCTACGTCATACGAGGCATCAGTTTTACTGAAGTCTAATCCGGCTTCTATTTCTTGTATTTCCGGAATAACGTGCTTTAAGCCTTCAAGCATTTTTATTAGCTGCTTACAGTTGTTACATTTATCTTCTTCATTCATTCCCTTAATCTTCCACATTACAATATGCTTTATCATTGTTTACGCCCTTTAATATAGAGTTATTTGTATAATACTGAAAAATAGAGAGAA
Organism: Nitrospinota bacterium; assembly: GCA_015231815.1. Taxonomy (GTDB): domain Bacteria; phylum Nitrospinota_A; class JADGAW01; order JADGAW01; family JADGAW01; genus JADGAW01. The sequence goes on along the minus strand of JADGAW010000209.1, from coordinate 1,086 downwards.
CCTGATGATTAATGCCATAAGTCTTGAACTCATTCTCAGAAACGGCTTTAAGACAGGTATTTATTCCGAGGTTTATGACATCAATTATCTCAAGAGTTAGTTGGTTTCCATCTCTCCTTTTTGGATTATATGCAATTCAATTTTGAAGCAGGCGAATATGTTACAATACAAAACGTTATTTCTTCAATAATTTACGCTTTATGGCCGCAAATTTAATAGAAAATCTTAAAGTAATTTCAAACGACATTAAGCTCCAACATACCGTTTTTGCTCTTCCTTTTGCAATTGTTGGTGCATTTATGGCTGGACAGGGAAGCCCGGGAGCAAAAACTATTTTACTTATTATTGTTGCAATGTTTTTTGCCCGATCAAGTGCAATGGCTTTTAACCGTATCCTTGACTCAGAGTTTGACGGAAAAAACAAAAGAACAAGCGGCAGGGCAATACCAGCGGGCTTAATAACAAAAAAAAACTACTACTTTTTTTTCATACTTACTTCCCTTTTTTTTATAGCTACCTGCTTTTTTATTAACCACCTTGCCTTTTACCTTGCACCTATCGCTCTCATAATTGTTTGTTTTTACTCTTACTGCAAACGTTTTACAGCCTTATCTCATTTGGTTCTGGGTTTTGCCCTTTCTCTGGCTCCCATTGGGGCATGGATTGCAGTCAATGAAGAATTGAGCTTAACACCCTTGCTTTTAGGAGCTGCAGTAATGTTTTGGTTGGCTGGCTTTGATATCCTCTATTCTTTACAGGATATGGACTTTGATAAAAATATGGGGTTACACTCTATACCTGAGAGTTTGGGGGTTGAAAAATCATTGATGCTTGCTCGACTATTTCATGTCATCATGATACTTCTTTTGTATGTGATTACCTATACATATCCTACGGGTTGGTTTTATTATGCCGGAATTCTTCTCTGCATTGCTTTTCTTGTCTATGAGCATTCTCTTGTTAAGCCAAGTGACCTGACAAAAATCAATATTGCTTTTTTTAATGTCAACGGCTTGCTGAGTATTTTTTTTATGGTTCTCATCCTTCTTGATATTTTTTATTGATGAAAGAATATATTTCCTATGA
>JADGAW010000208.1 GCA_015231815.1 Nitrospinota bacterium | reverse complement strand
ATTGTCGTTTCTCCTGATGCCGGAGGTGTTGAACGTGCCAGAGCTTTTGCTAAAAGACTTGATTGCGGGCTTGGTATTATCGACAAAAGACGAGAAGCTAAAAATGTTGCAAAGGCAATGAATATTATTGGGGACGTGGAAGGTATGAACGCCCTTCTTGTTGATGACATGATTGATACAGCCGGAACATTAACTGAAGGAGTAAAAGCTCTCTACGATAAAGGATGTAAAGGTGTTTATGCATGTTGCAGTCATGCGGTTTTATCCGGTCCGGCATTTGACCGAATTGCTGAGTCAAATATTATTGAAGTGGTCGTTACTGATTCCATACCGCTTGAAACACGAACACCTCCTCCACCAGATAAGATTAAAATTTTAAGCATTGCTCCACTTCTTAGTGAGGCAATTAAAAGAATTCATACAGGTTCTTCTGTGAGTTCTCTATTTTTCTAACAACAATTAAGGAGTTTAATAAATGGAAGCACAAACATTATCTGCTGATTTTCGGGAAAAAACCGGAAAGCAATACGCAAAAGAATTGAGAAGAGAAGGAAAAGTTCCCGCAGTTTTATATGGAAAAAGCGGTAATTTCCCCTTGGCTCTTAATCCAAAAGAACTAGGTCATATCCTCTCCTGCGAGACAAAGCTCAACACAATCATCAAATTAAAATATTCCGGTGATAAATCAGGTGAAGTTCATGTCAAAGCAGTAGAAATACAAAAAAACCCGATTAAAAGAAATGTTCTCCATGTAGATTTTAAAGAGGTTGAACTTGATAAACCATTGATTGCAAAAGTACCACTCATTATTGAGGGTGTTTCTGTTGGCGTTAAACTTGAAGGGGGTAAACTTTCTCAAAGAAAAACATTCCTCACCATTGAGTGCCTCCCAATGAATTCCCCTGCAAATTTCACATTAGACATTACTCATTTACACGCAGGCGATTCTTTGAAAGTAAGTGATATTGAAGAGAAGAATTTTAAGTTCCTTGAAGATAAAAACAGCGAGATTATCGTAATATCAATGCCAAAAGCTGTAGAAGAAGAGGAAGAAGAAATCGAAATGATTTAATTCTTCTCAGAATAAACATATAAGCCGGGACAAATAACCCACTGTCCCGGTTCTCCTTCCCATCCCATCCAAAACTCTCGTAATAATATTCTCAATATATGAACCATAAGCCCCAAGATTTTTCCCACTAGATTTTTCATGTACAAACTCAATCAAAGAATTGACTTTGCATTTATTAACAGAATCTTTAATAAACATATGCAAAACAAAACATCTCTGGAACACAACGATACCAAGCCTACAATATCGTTATATGGGCGTTATTTTATCGTTATTCTTACAGGACAATGGTCAGATCCCATGACACTATTTAAGATAGTAGCATCCTGTATATAATGAGAAAATTCCTCATTAATACAAAAATAATCAATCCTCCAACCAATATTATTTGCTCGTGCCTGAAAACGGTACGACCACCAGGTATATTGTTCCGGCTCCTGATTAAACATCCTGAAAGCATCAACATACCCCTCTGAGACAAAACTATCCATCCATGCTCTTTCCTCCGGAAGGTAACCGGGGTTGCCTTCATTTCTTTTTGGGTTTGCAAGATCTATAGGTTTATGGGCAATATTTAAATCACCACAGATAATTACACATTTACCATCTCTTTTATATTCGTTACTTTTTCTTAATATTTCGTTACAGTATCTAAGTTTATAATCCAAACGTTTGCCTGCCTCCTGACTATTGGGAAAATATCCATTTATAAGAAAGAAGTTTTCATATTCTGCAATTAAAACCCTCCCCTCTGAGTCAAATTCATCTACCCCCAACGGTTGAACTGACAACGGTTCTTTTTTCGTTAAAAGAGCAACACCGCTATACCCTTTTTTTTCTGCTGACATCCAGAAGGTTTTATAACCTTTTGGCTTTAATATTTCATCAGTAAGTTGTTCCGGGTGAGCTTTAGTTTCCTGAATTGCCAGAATATCTGGTTGTTCTTCATCAAGCCAGCTCAAGAAATCCTTCTTTATTACTGCTCTGATACCATTGACATTCCACGTGATGAGTTTTGTCATACCTTTTCTCCTTTAACTGTTTTTACAGCTATGTTACATTTAACGCATTAGTACATTTCTCCGTCATAAACATTACGGATAAGTTTATGAATTCTTGTTTTGGGCGATGCTCCATTTAGTCGTTCATTGGGTAGAAAATTAACTGAATAAATAATTGCCTCAAGATTATATTCAGGATTATCACCGGAAAGCTCAATGGTATCCCTATACTTTTTTTCAAAGTCTTCCAGTATCTTAGAATGCCCCAACTGATCAATTCCTCTAAAACCTATATGGGAATGTTCCCATAATGCCCTTTTGATTGAAACCTCACTTACACCACAATAATCAAGATAAAAACCTAAGGCTATCTTAAACCGTTTATAAAAAAAAGGCTTATTACCTCCATGCATTCCTGGCATAATAAAAGAAAAAAGTGACTTTTCATTCACCAGAAGAAGAAAATTGGCATTGGACATTCTAAAACGATGCACGTACCATCCGCCAAGTTTGGAAAACGACTTATTACGTCGACAATATTCCTGTTTTTTTATTCTCAGGAACTTTAAGAATGATTCTGTCGCAAGAAAAAGGCTTTTTTGCATGATGGGGTCAGGAGGACTAAGCTTCTCGCTCCATTCATCTTGAGTTGAAACCTCTACATCGGTTCTGTGTTGGGTTAATATAAGGCTATTTTTTTGTACCATATACCTTTGCTCCCTCATCCATAATGAGTTCAATTAGTGACTTTTCTTCATCATTTAATCTATCAACATACGAATAGACCTTTTCAAGATATACTTCATAATTCTTTAATCTCTTTTGGTTCACCATTGTACGAATTTCCTGAAGATAGTTTATAACGATAATATCTTTATTATTTTCCCCAGGGTTTACATAAGGAAACGAAGGTCCATCATTAAATGTTAATTGCTCCAGATTTTCTGGCTTAATATTAAACTCCTTTTCCTTTTTTAATCCAAGTTCAATAATTTCCTTCATATAGGAAATTAATTCAGAGTCTAAATCAATTGCCTGCCTGTAAACAATATTAATTTCTTTTCTCCACCCATCTATTTTCCCCTGCTTTATTTCTTTTTCAATTGCTGATAGTTTTCTATAAACCGTTAAATTATTCTTCTCCAGTGTTTCCATTAAGGGGTCATTTTCCTCTGTATGGACAACCTCATGAGAGTTTTCTGCGATATTTTGTTCTTCTGTTTCAGTAAAAAGGTCATCTTCCTCTTCTTTCTTCTTTGCTTTTTCCTCTTCTTTTCGTAACCGTTCTATTTCTTCTCGCTGCTTTTTTAGTTGATCATCAAGATATTGTCGGTATTCTTCAGGATGATTTATCTGTAAATCTTTAAGTCGTCCTATTTCCCTGACCTGCTTGATTCTTTTCTCAAGTTCTTTTCCTATTGTTTCACCTCTTAGCCAGAGAAAATCAAGTCGCTTTGACCAATCCTTTAATTTACCTTTCTCGATATCACTTTCAATATCCAGAAGTTCTCTGAATATATGATCCTCTTTGTCTTTTGCCAGTTTTTCTTTAGACCGTTGTTCATATTGAGGTTCATCACTGCATGATGAGAACAAAAATCCCCCCAAAATGCTGATCATTAATAAAAGAAGAAAAACTATATTTTTTTTACGATACAATCCAGCCTCCACCTAACACTTTTTCGTTATCATAAAATACTGCAGCTTGTCCAGGAGTAATTGACAGGACTTCTTTCTCAAAAATAACTTTAGCCTTAGTTTTACTCTCCATAATTATTGTTCCTGGTTGAGCAATAAAACGATATCGTATTTGAATAAGAGCATTAAACTCTGGGGGAGCCTCTGGATGAATAAAGGTAACATCGGTTAATCTTAATTCTTTTTTGTATAGCTTGTCTTTTTTACCAACAGTAACGTCACCACTATCAGGGTCGATAGAGGTTACATAAGCGGGAAAGCCGAGAGCAACGCCAATATGTTTTCTTTGACCTATAGTAAAGTTGTGAATACCGTCATGTTCCTTGAGAAATTTTCCCTCTTCAGAAACAATTGCTCCTTTAATAACTCTTCTATCTCCAATATTATTATTAATAAATGCTGCGTAATCGTTATCTGTTACAAAACAAATTTCCTGAGAATCTTTTTTATTTGCTACAGCTATTTTGAATTCAGCAGCCTTTTGTCTGATTTCATCTTTTGTATAATTTCCTAATGGAAACAAGGTTTTTCCCAGTTGTTTTGCCGTTAAATTAAAAAGAAAATAACTTTGGTCTTTAGTTGAATCAACCCCTCGTTGAAGGGATA
>JADGAW010000207.1 GCA_015231815.1 Nitrospinota bacterium | reverse complement strand
TGAAGAGGTAATTGAATGAATTTTTTTCTATTTTTAATGTCTTTGTTTCTTAGACGATTTGTTTTAGCAGAACGACTTCAGCGGCTTGAAGAAAAGAAAAAACTATATAAGACCATCAGAGATAACGATAAGATTTATCATTTTCAACTGGAACGGTTAAACCAACAATGGAAAAAAGCTTATGTAGAGATTCCCTTTTATAAAGAATGGAAAGAAAAGCATCGGCTTCCTGACTATATTTCATCTATTGGGGATTTAAAATCTTTTCCACCTCTTACAAAAGATGTTATTTACAAAAATCAGGATTTTATCCAGAAAGGCTTGATAAATTATTATTTGACATCTACTGGTGGAACCAGTGGCGTAACCACTCATTTCCCCACCTCGAAGTATGATGCTGTAGAAACGTATTCAAATGCTTACTTGGGGCGTTCTTGGTGGGGAATAGAACCATTATAAAAGATACTTATGTATTGGGGACATTCTCACCTTTTTGGGACAGGTTATAAGGGGGTAATAAAGAAAGTAAAGCGAAAGTTGTATGACATGATGATCAATACAGAAAAAATCAGTTGTTACTCGTTAGGTGAAGGGAATGTGAGCAGGTTTTACAAAGCAATTCTAAAGAGTAGGGCTGAGACAATCATAAGTTATACCTCAAGCCTTTTCAAAATATGTAAATATATGGAGACTCACAAGATTGAACTTAGAAATTGCAATCTAAAAAATATCATAATTACCTCAGAGACAGCGAGTAAAGCCGATGTTGAGGTAATCATGAAACATCTTAAGGCTCATGTAATTCATGAATACGGAATGGCTGAGGCTGGAGCTATCGCCTACTCCTACGAAGAGACTGAAAATATCCGGGTTTTTTGGGATAGCTTTATCATTCTTGTTGATGAAAACGGAAAACTATTTCTAACCACTTTAAGTGATAAGGTTTTTCCTCTCTTTCATTATGATTCAGAAGATCGGGTAAGTGTTCGGGAGGTATACAAAGAGACTGTTCTTTCTCTTTGTTTTATTGAGGGAAAATTTCGTGACATCCTTAATATACCGAGTATTGAGGGTGAAACGCTTACTATAAGTACAATTTTCTTTGATCATGTTTTGAAATATTTTCCGGGGATATACAGCGTACAGTATCGGCAGTTGCCAGATGGGGTAGGTATTGTGTTGAATTCAGATAGAACTCTCGACTTGATAGCTCTGAAAAAATACATGGTCTTGGAATCTAAAAAAGAGTTCAATAACATCAATTTCGATAAAATTACCCTTTCTCAGGGAGAATCGAGTAAGACAATTGCCGGAAAACACAAAGTTATGATTGATTAAAATGAGAGATTTAAAAATTTCTTGCCTAGGTAGATTGTCTGTGGATAGATCTTTTGGAAATGAGCAAGTCTTTAGTATTGAACATGTCGGGAGTCTTGGGGGCTGCCAATGAAAAGACCATTGTTAAAAGAGATAGGTATTCGGGATGTTGATTTTGGTGAGAATGTAAGCATAATGAAACCTGTAAATCTTTATGGGTGCAAAATAGGTAATAATTGTTTTATTGGACCTTTTGTGGAAATTCAGAAAGGGGTTATTATTGGAGATAGGTGTCGGATACAAACTCATGCTTTTATTTGTGAACTCGTAACGATTGGAAATGATTGTTTTATTTCTCATGGAGTAAAGTTTGTTAATGATCTCTTTTGTAACGGTGGTCCAGCCATGGGGGATAAAAGTCTTTGGAAGCAAACGGTAATTGGAAGTAATGTATCTATTGGAACCAACGCAACGATACTTCCTGTAAAGATCGTAGACAATGTTGTTATTGGAGCAGGGGCTGTTGTTACAAAGGATATAATTGAACCGGGAACTTATGTTGGTAATCCAGCACGAAGAATTTAAGATAAATTATGGATATGTTTCTTGAAAAAATAATCTCAATTTACATTGAGTAAATTATTTGTGTCAATCCTAATATCAGTTTACCCATTATCTTATTATTTAGGACTTTAGGGATAGAATGAAAATAATGATTCACGCTCTTGGTGCAACCATGGGCGGAGCAATGAGGCATCTTACTAATTTCTTGCCGGAACTAGGTCATCTGGATAAAGAAAATTTCTACACAATTTTGGTTAGGGAAAGTATGCCTGAGTTCGTGCTTCCGAAAAACTTTGCGATTGAACGTGTTTCAGACAAAAAAGGGGCAAATCTTGTTGATAGATTACTCTTTGACCTATTTGTCATCCCTAGAAGATTGAGAAAAGAGTCCTTTGACCTCATTGTATCTTTAACAAACTTTGGTCCCATCTGGACTCCCTGTAATCATATTTTTTTTCAACGAAATCCTGTTTACTACTCCCAATATTATTGGAAACAACTTGGGGCAAAGGAAAAACTGGATTTGTTTTTGAGAAGAAGCCTTGCTTTCTTATCAATGAACTTTGCATCGGCAACCGTAGCTCCTTCTGACGCAATGATACAAATGATTAAGGAAACGTTTCCAAGTCTTTCTTCAGCACAATTCAAAAAGCTGTATCATGGCTTTGACATTAAAAGTTACGCTTATAAACCTCTTGCTTGTGAAGTCGAAAATAAACTATTGAGAGAAGGATTTAAAGTTCTATACCCGACACATCCCGGGCTTCATAAAGGGTTTGAGATATTGTTTGAATCAATATCTATCTTGAAAGAAAGAAGGAATGACTTTACAGTTTTTCTGACCATTGATGATAATAGTAAAGAATCAGATAATCCGAAAGAATTGAAAAGATACAACAAACTTATTCGGGAATTTAAAATAAAATCACATGTTGTCTTTCTTGGCAAAATGCCTCAGGATGAAATGAGAGCATTATACGATGCCTGTGATGTTATGGTCTATCCTTCTATTGCCGAATCTTTCGGCTTTTCTCTTATAGAGGCATTGGGAATCGGTTTACCAATAATTGCTTCAGATACAAACTTAAATAAAGAAATATGCGCTAATTCAGCCTGTTATTATCCAATGTTTTCAGCAAAAGATTGTACAGAAAAACTTGAGAAATCTTTTAATCAAAGTATGGAAGAAAAAAAAGAACTGATTGCAAATGGGCAGCGACGAGCAAAGGAACTTAATCTAAGTTGGGAGCGTTATGCAGAATCGTTTCTCCAATTAATCAACGGCACGGTGAGGGGAAAATCATGTTAAGAGGAGCATTTATATGCTTATATAAGGTGATGCAATGAGAATATTTTTTTACCATCCCACTTCAGCCAGTACTGAACCTGAACCACCATTAGGGTTAGCAATGTTGATTGCAGTGGCGCAAGAAGAGGGGCATCATGTAGAGTTTTATGACCAAGATCTACACCATAAAGAACATAGTTTTGACAGACTTTTAAAAGGTTTTCAGCCTGAGCTTTTCGTTATTACTGCGATGACTCCGCAATATTTTCATTGTCAAAAAGCAATCTCATTGGTTAAAGATATGTTCCCCCATTGTAAAACTATTCTCGGTGGACCTCATGCATCTGCTTTACCGGATTCAACGATGAAGGAAATTGAAAAATTGGATTTTCTCTGTGTTGGTGAGGGGGAAAAAACCTTTAAAGAATTTCTTTTGGCGTTAAATGACCAGCAGGAAAATTTTGATGACATTAAAGGACTTTTTTGGAGGAAAGAAGGAAAGACTGTGTTTACCGGGGAACGTGAACTCATGAAAGAAGAAGAACTCGATGCTCTGCCAATGGCAGCATGGGATGTTATTTTCAAGAAGGGTTTGTATTTCCAAACAATTAATTATGTCAATAAACCTGTGCCAGTCTTTTCTATCATTACCACGAGGGGATGTCCCTTTGAGTGTACATTTTGTGACGAGAACTCAATTTGGAAAAGAAAGGTGCGTGAGAGAAAGATTGCTCATGTTATCGAAGAAATAAAATATTTAAAGGAGACTTTTCATGCTGAACACTTTAATGTCTTGGATGATACTTTTACGTTAAAACCAAAACGGGTTAAGGAATTTTGTGGGAGAGTAAAACAATTCAATCTCTCCTATAGAATCACAGCAAAAGTAAATACAGTAACTCAGGAAATGTTATATGACATTGCTGACAGTGGATGTAAGTTAGTCTCATATGGTGTTGAGTCAGGAGATGAGGAGGTCTTGAAAATTATGAAAAAAAAACAAAGCCTTGAAGCAGTAAAAAAAGCTTTTGAAATGACTAAAAAGACTGGGATGGTGTCATACGCTCTTTGTATGGTGGGGAATATTGGGGAGGGCTTTAATGAAGTAAGAAAAACTGCTGAATTTGTTAAACATATTAAAGCAGACCTTTTTTCAGCGGCGATTATGACCCCCTATCCTGGTAGTGAAAATTATCATATTTGTGAGAA
>JADGAW010000206.1 GCA_015231815.1 Nitrospinota bacterium | reverse complement strand
CTCAAAAAACTCCAAAGCCTCCACCACTGCCATATCAAGGACATCGGCAATGGTCTTGCCTTTATATTTAATTTCCAGCGTTTCACGGTTGTATCGCTTACCCTTACAAAGTTCGCAGGTTACATAAACATCCGGCAGAAAATGCATTACGAGGGTATTATTAACAACTTAAAGCGTCGCTATGTGGAAACAAGCTCAGAGTATATCCGCAGCCAGCTGGAAAAGCTCATGAGCTTTAAGCATTGCTCTGGTTGCGGGGGTGGAAGACTGAGGAAGGAATCACTTTCAGTTAAGGTTGGCGGAGCAAATGTTCAGGAGTTCACCACAAAAACTATCAAGGATGCAAAGGATTTTATTGATAAGCTAAACCTCGACCCCTACAAGTTAAGTGTTGGAGAGCGGGTTTTGAAGGAAATTGCCCTTCGGCTGGATTTTCTGGTAAATGTTGGGCTGGACTATTTAAACCTTTCCCGAACGGCATCAACACTTTCCGGAGGCGAAAGTCAGAGGATCCGGCTTGCAACGCAAATTGGGTCGGGTTTAATGGGGGTTCTTTATATTCTTGATGAACCTTCTATCGGATTGCACCAACGGGACAACGAACGTTTGTTGCAAACATTGAATCGACTTCGAGACCTCGGCAATACCGTCATTGTTGTGGAGCATGATGAGGACACCATCAGGCAAGCTGACTATATTTTTGATCTTGGACCAGGAGCAGGAAAACACGGTGGCTACGTTGTTGCCGAAGGAACAATTGACGATATCCTGAAATCCAAGGAATCGGTAACGGGGCAGTTTTTGTCGGGAGCCGATTCTATTCCTGTACCGGAAAAAGAAAATGATACGAAGCTATAAAGGAATTTCGCCAAAAATTGGCAAGGATGTTTTTATTGACGAAAGTGCCGTGGTAATTGGAGATATTGAAATCGGCGATAACTCCTCTGTTTGGTGCAATGTCTCCATGCGGGGCGATGTGAACTATATTCGCATTGGCAACAAAACCTCCATACAGGACAATTCTGTCGTGCATGTTACCCACGATACCCACCCGACCATTATCGGAAACAACGTAACAGTAGGACATTCAGTTACCCTTCACGGCTGTGTTATTCACGATTACTGCCTTATAGGAATAGGGTCTATTGTACTTGACGGAGCAGAAGTTGGAGAAAACAGTATTATTGCCGCCGGTGCGGTAGTGTCGCCTAACGCAAAAATCCCCCCCAACAGTATGGTGATGGGAATTCCCGGCAGGGTAAAGCGGGAAATCACTGAAGCAGAATTCAAGCATCTCAGGGAATCTGCTGAGAACTATGTTGTTTATAGTAATGAGTACTTAAAGGCAGAAAAATAATCATAAAAAAGTTTATTTTTTATTTGCACTTTTTTTACATTATTTACTATAATATTTTTCCAGTAACAGGGGTGTGTATTAAAATTGCTATTGAGAGAAGAGTTCAATAAACTTTATTATTCATTTTTTTTTGGAGGTGTTGTATGAAGCGTTATTCATTTTTTCCTGTTTTCATCCTGAGTGCTTTTTTAGTAGCAGGTTGTTGTACTGAGCATAAGGGCAAAGAGGTTGTTGATGAGTGTACTCTCAACCCGGCATCAAAGGGTTGTTGGGTAATTCAAAACGTACACTTTGATACCAACAAACATCAGATTAAGCCTGAATCAAAAACTCGTCTTAATAATGTAGCAACAGTTCTTAAAAACAATGCTGGTGCAAAGTTAAATATTACCGGTTATACCGACAGCAGAGGAAGTGATGAGTACAACAAAAGACTTTCTCAAAGCAGAGCAAATTCTGTAAAGAAATACCTTGTAGGTAAAGGCGCTAAAGCAGGTAACCTTTCTGCCAAAGGTCTTGGTGAAGTAAATCCTGTAGCAACAAACGATACAAAAGAAGGAATGGCTTTAAACCGAAGAGTTGAACTCTCGGTTCAGTAAATTAATTTCGGGGAGGCTTTCCTGCCTCCCCACATTTTTCAAAACATATCGAACAAATCCAACATAGTTCAGTTCACCCTACTTCCTCAAATACCGTCTTGTATAAAACTGTTTATTTACTCCTTAAGGCATGAAGAGTTTTTTGCAGAGCTTCTTCGGTGGAAATAAGATTTGTGTAATTAAGCTCCTCTTGTGCTTTGGAGATATTAAAGTAGTGAGACTTCGCAAGCTGAGAGGAAACAAAACGGGTCATGGGCGGTTCTCCCTTGAGTCCGAGGAGTTTATAGCTTTTTTCAAAAAGTTTTCCAGCAATAAAAGCTTTTTCATAGGAAACGTTTTTTTTCACCTTGGGAATTCCGAGTTTTTCCAAAAGGTCGTTTACCCAATTCCATAAATTTACCGGCTTTCCCTGACTAATAAAATAGTTCGAGCCACAAACAGGAGAATCTTCAACCAACCTATCTACTGCCAAGAGGTGGGCTTTCGCAGCATTTTCTACATAAACAATATCCACAAGATTATTGCCACTGCCAACAATCTTTAATTTTCCCTTTTTTGCCTTCTCTATTACCCGGGGAATGAGGTGATTATCACCAGGTCCAAAAATAAGGTGTGGTCGAAGAGAACAGGTAAGCAATCCTCCTTGACCATTTTGCTTAATAACCATTTGTTCTGCTATTGCCTTTGTCTGTGGATAAAAGGCTAAATACTTCTCAGGATAGGGAATCTTTTCATCAACATTTTCCAAATCATCCTCTCCGAAAATAACGGAGGGAGAGCTGGTGTAAACCAGTTTGGGAACCTTCTTTTTCAAACAGGCATTTATGACGTTTTGCGTACCGAGAACATTAATTCCATAAAAAAGATCCCAGTTCCCCCAAATTGCAGCACGTGCTGCTGTGTGAAAAACAGCATCAGCACCCTGAAAAGCTTTTTCTAAAAACTGAGCATCCTGAATATCCCCTTTTAGTACCTTTACCCCGGCTTTTTCCAGTTCCACCTGATTACTTCTGGCAACAGAAATGACTTCATCGCCCCTTTGCAGAAGCTGCTGAACGATGTAACTTCCCAAAAAACCATTGCCGCCGGTTACGATACATTTCATTGTTGAGTGATGAGTAAAAAGTGAAGAGTGAGTAGTGAATAGTAAGAAGTGAATAATGAATAGCTCTTTACTCTTTACTATTTACTCATTGCTGTTCACAAATTACTGTTCCCTTAAATATTTATCAATATTATTGGAAATAATAACGCCATAGTTTGCTGCTCCAAGCCAACCAGACATTATGATACCTACAGAACCTGTGTGGAAAAGTCCGGGAAGTTCTTCCGGCAAGTCCTGACTAACCTTTAAGCCCTCAAACTTTGTTCCAAATGAAGAGCCTTTGAGGTGACAGGTGTAATACTCGAAGGTCTTTGGAGTTGCTGCTTCAACATAGTCCATTTTGTTTCTAATGTCCGGCACATACTTTTCAAGAGCGTTACTTTCTTCATGTTGTGGAAAGAGGACTTTTTTTACAGAAAGCACCCAGTTTATTTTTTGCTGTTTTTTCGTTGCGGTTAACGTGGGAACTATTAAAACTTCAGAGCAAAATTCTTTCCATTGTTGCACAGGAAAAGGAAATATCTCAGGAAACGATACATAAAGCAATACATGATGTTGAGGGTAATTTTGCTTTTCATAAACTTTCCGGAGCAAACCTTTATCCGAAAGAAATTGAGGATAAAATCATACGTTATTTTGCCTTATACGGTTTTGTAGAAAATAGCTGATTTTAGGCAGGTTATTGAACTTCCATGGTGAGAATTGCAATGTCATCATTTTGTGCTTCTTTTCCAATGTGTTCTTCCATTCCTTCCACAATTTTCTGAATAAATTCCTGAGCGAAAAGATGTGCGCTTTTTTCAATACATGAGCAAAAACTCTTTTCTCCCCATATCTCTCCTTTATGATTTATTGCTTCAAAAATACCGTCGGTGGAGAAAATAATTTTGCTCCCCTTATCAATTGTTAAGGTATGTGCAACTAAAGTAAGTTCAGGAAACCATCCAATAGCGAAACCACCATGCTCCAACTCCTTTACCTTCCCATCTTTTGTAACGGTGTATGTTGAGCAATGGCCGGCAGAACTGTAGGTAAACTCGGATGATTTTTCATTAAAAACTCCATAAGACATTGTGGCAAACAACTCTCCAAAAGCTTCCTCGATAAAAAACTTGTTAAGAAGTGCAAGAGTTTCTGAAGAACTATAAAGAACATTATTTTTTTGGTTTATTAAGGAAGCAATTACCTGCTTGATAAAAACCGTAATCATTGCTGCCGAAACTCCGTGCCCTGAAACATCACAGATATAAACGCCAATATTCTCTTCGTCAATTCTAAAAACATCATAAAAGTCACCGCCAACCTGTTCGCAGGGCTTATAAAAACAGTTAAAG